>JAPXTT010000001.1:0-22479 GCA_033812395.1 Leucobacter sp.
TTTGCCATCGAGAGGCGTAGTCACGTCAGCAAGGTTTTCTGCCACGGTCTTACCCGTTACGGTAAGCGCGTCACCGTGCAACATGCCTGCGTCGAGCATCGCCTTCATAATGACGGGCATGCCGCCTACCCGGTCGAAGTCTTGCGCAACATACTGACCAAACGGTTTCATGTCAGCAAGGTGCGGGGTCTTTGCGCCGATGCGCGTGAAGTCTTCGAGCGTGAGGTCAACGTCGGCTTCGCGCGCGATAGCGAGCAGGTGCAGCACCGCGTTGGTCGAGCCGCCGAGCACCATCGCCACCGCGATCGCATTCTCGAATGCCTTACGGGTAAGAATGTCTCGAGCCGTAATGCCCTGGCGAAGCAGATTCACCACGGCCTCACCCGATCGGTGTGCGAAATAGTCGCGTCGACGATCAGCGCTTGGGGGCGCGGCAGAACCTGGAAGGCTCATACCGAGCGCTTCGGCGACGCACGCCATCGTGTTTGCGGTATACATGCCGCCGCACGCCCCCTCACCAGGAGCAATCGCGCATTCGACACGCTTCAGGTCTTCTTCACTCAGTGTGCCAGCCTTGCACGCACCGACAGCTTCGAAGGCGTCGATGATGGTCACCTGCTTCTCGGTGCCGTCGCTGAGTTTGACCCAGCCGGGTGCGATCGAACCTGCATACAGAAACACCGAGGCGAGGTCAAGGCGCGCGGCGGCCATCAGCATGCCGGGCAGCGATTTATCACAGCCCGCGAGCACTACTGTGCCGTCGAGACGCTCTGCCATGACCACCGTCTCGACCGAGTCAGCGATGACCTCGCGCGACACGAGGGAGTAGTGCATGCCCTCGTGCCCCATCGAGATGCCGTCGCTCACCGAGATGGTGCCGAACTGCAGCGGGTAGCCGCCCCCCGAGTGCACGCCCTCTTTTGCCCCCTGCGCGAGACGGTCAAGACTCAGGTTGCAGGGTGTGATCTCGTTCCATGAGCTGGCAATACCAATCTGGGGTTTATCCCAGTCTTCATCGCCCATGCCGACAGCACGCAGCATGCCACGAGCGGCCGCTTTCTCAATCCCGTCAGTGACGTCACGGCTGCGAGGCTTCACATCAATCTCAGACATACGCCTCAGTCTACCTTCGGCGCAACGCTGCCTGCGCATAGAAAAAGGCTGGGCAAGCGAATGCTTGCCCAGCCCTGATCCCGCGTGAAAACGAAAAAGTTACTTGCCGATAGCCGGTAGCCAGGCGAACGGAAGAATGAATCCAAGTACCGTGGCAGCGAGACCGCCCGAAAAGAGCAAAATGTCTGCAGCGCCAGCGCCAAACGCGTAGCTAAACACAATCATGCCGCCAAACACGAGCACCAGCGAAAGAATAAACACCAGCGCGGTCACAGCGCTCACCGCACCCTGAGAGCTCTCTTCAAACAGTGCCTCGTTCTGCTTCGCCATTGCCGACCTTTCTCAAAGCTTCTTGCGTGGTGGGCGTTCGCCCACTTCTCTTCTACGCCCAGATTAGCCTACGCACTAGGCTGAGTTCATGTCGATTGGCAAATACCTTACGAACATCGGGGTCATTGGCGCGCTGTTGGGGGCGCTAGGTACCATGAAGCAGACCCAGGCGATGCCCAAAGATTGGCGCCGCTACATCGTCTGGGTAGTCTGGGCCGCCGGGCTTGCCCTTGCAATTGCAGGCGTGGCAAAGCAGGCAGATGACGAGCAGTACGAGGCAGATCTCAAGCAGCTCGATCGCGAACAGAAGGCCGCCACAAAAGCAGCGCGCCGAGCCAAGTAACCGCATCGCCACGACATACGCAAGTGCCAGAAGAGTGCATCTGCATGCACGACTCGCCGAGTACAGGGCGCCGATTTTTCTCTTGCGCATCGACCGTGCTAAGTTATATCCGTTGCCCAGACGGGTAGCACGCGCCTTTAGCTCAGTTGGTAGAGCAGCTGACTCTTAATCAGCGGGTCCACGGTTCGAGCCCGTGAGGGCGCACAGTTAAGCCCCGGAATCTTGCGATCCCGGGGCTTTTTCGTTCATCAGAACTGAAAGGCGCCTCAATGCTTCCTGTGCCCCCCGCATTCACGTCTGACCTCGCGTTTGCTCTTGAGCTCGCCGACCTTGCCGACCAGATCTCGCTGCCCCGTTTTCGCTCGGCTGACCTTCGCATCGACACGAAGCCTGACCGCACATTCGTTACAGATGCCGACATCGCAGTTGAGCAAGCCGTTCGCGATCGCATTGAAGCAGCTCGCCCTGGTGACGCGTTTCTTGGTGAAGAGTCGGGCACGGGTGACGGCGGCGAGCGGCGCTGGATTCTCGATCCCATCGACGGTACCTCGAACTTCTTGCGCGGTGTGCCCAACTGGGCGACCCTCATTGCTCTCGAGGTTGACGGCGAGGTCGTGCTTGGCGTGGTGAGCGCACCCGCGTTTGGGGTGCGTTGGTACGCCGAGACCGGCCAGGGTGCATGGCGCGAGGATCACGGCGCGCCAGCGCGCCGTCTGCAGGTCTCTGGGGTGAGCGAACTTACAGACGCGAGCCTCAGCTTTCAGAGCATCGAGCAGTGGCGCGTGGCCGATCACCTGGATGCGCTGCTCGCACTCGAGCGCAGCGTGTGGCGCGACCGCGCCTACGGCGACATGTGGTCGTATATGCTGCTCGCCGAGGGGCTCATCGACATTGTCGGCGAATTCGATGTGAAGCCTTACGACCTGGCGGCGCTCTCGCCAATAGTTCGCGAGGCCGGTGGCACGTTTACCGACATCACCGGTGAGCGAACCATCTACGGCGGCAGTTCACTCGCGACGAACGGACTGCTGCACGAGGCCACGCTTGAGGTGATTCGCGAAGCCAGTTAGCAGCCGCCGCTTGGCGCCGCGAACGCCCCGGGGTCAACCTGGTGCAGAATGCGACCAAGCCCCTCTGCCATCACTGCGACCTGCTCAGGCGTGAGCGTGTCAAAGACCTGCGTGCGCACCTCTTCGACATGGTCTGGCGCGCTTGCTGCGAGGTGAGCGAATCCCTCGTCAGTGAGCACGGCGTTGGTTGCTCGTCGATCTTCTGGGCAGCCTTCTCGCCGCACCCACCCCTGCTTCTCGAGCCGAGTTACCACGTGCGAGAGACGAGAGAGTGACGAGTTTGACCACCGCGCGAGATCACTCATTGAACGGGTACGCCCCTCTGCTTCTGAAAGCATCGCAAGCACGTGGTACTCAAAGAAACTCAATCCAGCGTCTCTTTTCAGCTGTGTCTCTAGCACGCCGGGCAGCAGAAAGGTGACACCGACCAGGCGCATCCACATCTCTCGCTCACTCTGACTGAGCCACTGCGGCTCACCGTTCTGGCTCATTTCACACCTCAACTCGCTCGCACAATTTTACTTTAGCCTTCAACTATATCGTAACGGCCATTTCTGCGCGAGCCATCGGCATAGAGCACAATGGAACGGTGACCCTACCTTCCGAAGAACCCACACGCGCTGTGGGTTCGCAGACTCTCGACCGGGGGCTGCGAGCCCTCGAACTGCTTGCCGACGCGCAAGGCCCCGTTTCGATCGCAAATCTCGCAGAGGGGCTCGGGGTGCATCGATCGAACGCTTACCGAGTGTTGCGCACCCTCGAAGAGCACCGCTTCGTAGTTCGCGACGATGGCGGCATGATTCGGCTCGGGCCGCGCATGGCAGCGCTCGGCAGGAGCGCGGCCAGCTCACTGCAACAGGCAGCACTGCCTGAGCTCGGAGAACTCGCGAACACCTTCGGGTTCACCACTTTCATTGCGATGCTTGACGTCGATGAGGCGATCACGCTGCTCAGCATTGAGCCAACACACGGGCACGCGAACGTCGCACAGCGGCCGGGAGCCAAGCACCCAATTTCGCGCGGGGCTCCTGGGCACGCCATCGAGGCCTCGCTCAACCATGGCGAGCACCTTGCCTTATTCGGGGGCAAGGCCTTCAGCGCCGCCGCCACCGAAGTGAGAGCGCGCGGTTTCGCACTCAGCCACGACGAGGTTATTCAGGGGCTCACCTCGGTGGCGGTGCCCCTGCGCGTTGCCGGCGAACCGCCAGCAGCCCTTGCCGTCGTGTGCATCGGCGTGCCTGACAACCTTGAGGCCCTCGCCCGCAGTTTACGAGAAGCTGCCCTGCGCATCGAGCACGGGGCGCACTAATGACAGGTATCTGCGTTCGCCTGCAGTAGTACAGGGGTCAAGCCGACCTCCGCTCCGCCGAAGTGCATGGTTAGCTCCGAAGTACATGGTTTAGGGCCGATATTTTCTGCACTTTGGGCGAAACCATGCACACCGGGTAAGAGGGAAATCGTGCCCTGCATGAAGTAGCAGACGAACCCACGAGCGCACACAGTGATAAGATTCACTGGTCCAGCGCGGCACACACTTGCCGCTCAAGGCGCTCGAAAAAGGGGCGCTGCTGCCGATCCTCGGCGAGACACATACGGTTTCACACGTATTTCTCGCAGCGACCCCTACCGGAGTCGCAAGACAAGGATCACCATGACAACGCTCGCAGAAGCACTCGCTTTAGCCCTCGGCCGCCACACAGACCACGTCTTTGGGCTGATGGGCAACGGCAATGCCCACCTCATCGACGCGATTACAAAGCTCGGCATACCATTCAGCGCAGTGCGTCACGAAGTCGCCACCGTCGCCTCGGCAGACGCATACGCTCGGGTCTCGGGCAAGCTCGCAATCGCGACTACAACCTATGGCGCCGGCTTCACGAACACACTGACCGCTCTCGCGGAGGCCGCTCAGGCCCGCGTTCCCCTGCTGCTCGTAGTTGGTGATGCCCCCTCGACCGGCCCGCGCCCCTGGGACATCGACCAAGAACTCGCCGCAGCCGCCCTCGGAGTACGCACGTATGTGGTGGGCGTAGACGACGTCGACTACGTGGTCGACCGGGCAGCAAAAGCGGCGCTTCACCGCAGAAGCCCGGTGGTGATCGCCATTCCCTATGATCAGGTCTCTGCTGTGCTACCCCAGCCCATCGAGCAGGGTATCGATCTCAACGACCCCTCAACCATGCGCGACCTGGCCGCCGCGACACTCCCCAGCGCGGCACCGGGTGCCACTGTCACCCCCACCTTCCGTGCCGCAACCGTGGCCACGTCGACAGAGTTGACCGTCTCGGTGCAGACACTCGTCACGGCAGAACGCCCCGTGATTATCGCCGGTCGTGGCGCTTGGCTTTCGGGTGCTACCGATCAGCTGAGCACGATCGCATCTCAGCTCGGAGCGATCACCGCATCTACGGCGCTTGCTCGTGGCATCTTCACTGACCAGGGCTACGACCTCGGCATCACCGGCGGGTTCGGGCAAGAGGCGTCTATGCAGCTCATCGCCGACGCTGACGTGGTGCTTGTGGTGGGCGCGAGCCTGAACCAGTTCACCATGCGCTTTGGTGAACTGTTCGGTGAGGGCACGAAAGTCATACGCATCGACGTAGACCAGGTCGCCCCCCCGAAGACCGCGCACCACATCAACTACCAGTTGCTGCGCGGAGATGCAGGCGAAGTGTTGTCGTCGCTTATCGAAGGAATCGCGGCCGCGCAGACCGCACCCGGCACCTGGCGCGATCGTGTTTCTGGCCTCGAGGCCGGGGGTGCGCTTCGAGTGCTCGACGAGGGTACTCGCGCCGAGGGCGGCCTGTGCGCAGACGGTAGGCTCGATCCTCGCGCCGTAGCGGCAAGAATTGCCGAGTTGCTACCCGAGGATCGCCACGTTACTAGCGACGGCGGCCACTTCATCGGCTGGGCAAACATGTTCTGGCCTGTCGCTTCACCCGAGCGAATGGTGATGGTCGGCACCGCCTACCAGACCATAGGCCTCGGTTTCTCGACCGTTGCCGGGGTGGCCGCCGCCGCCCCCGATAGCACAGTCGTAGTGACCACCGGCGACGGCGGGGGCCTCATGGCAATTGCAGATCTCGAGACCACGATTCGCACCGCGAAAAGCAGCGTGATCGTTGTCTGGAACGACGGCTCATACGGCGCAGAAGTTCACCTCTATGGCGCGATGGGCCTCGATGAGGCACCCATGCGCATACCCGACGTAAATTTCGCTGGCATCGCCGCAGCACTCGGCGCAACCGGTGTGCGTGTCGACTCGCTTGCCGACCTTGATGCGCTCGGCACCTGGCGCAACGCTGGCGCTCAGGGCACCATTCTGCTGGACTGCCGCATTTCGCGCACTGTGGTGGCGCCTTACCAGCGCGAGATTCAACGAGTCAACGGCCTCGACATCGACTAACCCGTGGTCTTCTGCTGAGGTCGAGCATCGGGCTCGCCCCGGCTTGGCCAGTGCGACACTGCACGCTCGGCCATCGCAGTGATCGTGAGCGACGGGTTCACCCCGGGGTTCGCGGGCACCGCAGCACCATCGACGACGTGCAGCCCTGGGTAGCCCCACACCCGGTGGTACTCGTCAACCACCCCGGTCTCGGGCGAAGCTGAGACAACCGCGCCACCGAGAAAGTGCGCCGTGAGGGGCACCCCGAACACTTCAGGCCATGATCCTCGTGCCTGTGCCCGTACCCCAGAAACCTGCTGCAACCGCGCAGCTATCGCCCTCGTCGCTGCGTGGGCGCCAGGCAAATAGCTTGGGTTGGGTTCACCCTCGCCCTGCGCGCTCGTCAACACGGGCGGCAGCAGGCCCCCGAGCCTGCGCTTCAGCGACAGCGTCAGCGAGTTATCTGCGGTTTGCATGACCAGTGCGATAATGCCGCGCTCACTCCAGCGGCGAAGCGACGCGAGTTTGAAAGATACGACCGGTGCACGCAGTACTTGGCGCACGAGCGAACCGAGGCGCACGAAAACGCTTCTGTCGCCAGGCACGAGAACAGTTGCGAGTGCGCCCATCAGGTTTGAACCCGGGCCATAACGCACGTTCTCGACGTGCGTGCGCTCGTCGAGGTGAAACGAGGTGGTGATTGCGACTCCCCTCGCAAGCCCCACATTCTTTGGCACGCTCACCGCGACCGCGCCATCAAGCGCCTCTGAGTTGGTGCGGGTGAGTTTTCCGAGTGCGTCAGAAACGCCGGGCAGTGCCCCGGCATGCTTCATTCGGTGCAATAGCTGTTGCGTACCCCAGGTGCCACCAGCGAACACAACCTGTTCAGCGCTGACGGTTGCCCGGCCACGCCCCAAGCCCGACCACGCCCCGCTGCGTTCGGTAGTCACCGTGTAGCCACCCCCGCGCCTTGGCACGACCGCGGTCACGGTGCGCAGTGGCTCGATGGTCACCCCGCGCCGCTCGGCGAGCGCCAGGTAATTCTTCATGAGCGTGTTCTTCGCGCCGACGCGACACCCAACCATACAGTTTCCGCAAAAAGTGCAGCCGGTGCGGTCGGGGCCCTCTCCCCCAAAAAAAGGATCAGGCACACGCTTTCCGGGCTCCCCGTAGAAGACCCCGGTTGGCGCCAGCCGAAACGATGCTTCGACGCCGAGGTCTTTCGCTGCATCTCTCATGAGTTGTTCAACCGGCCCCGGCGCGGGGTACTGATCAACAACGCCAAGCATGCGCTTGGCCCTTGCATAATGGGGCGCGAGCGCCTCTTGCCAGTCACCCTCAGGCCACTGCTGATCCTCGAAAAACTCAGTACTCGGCTGGTACAGGGTGTTCGCGTAGTTGAGTGAGCCGCCGCCAACCCCCGCCCCAGCGAGAATCATCACGTGCGGCAGCTTATGAATTCGTTGCACCCCAAAGCAACCGAGCGCGGGGGCCCAGAGATACTTGCGAATGTTCCAGTTAGTCGTTGCGAAGTCATGGTCTTCGAAGCGACGCCCTGCCTCGTACACGTGCACGCGGTAGCCTTTTTCGTTCAGCCGCATCGCGGCGACAGAACCACCAAAGCCAGACCCGATGACCACCACGTCATAGTCAAAGTGACTGTTACCGTGACTCATTATGGCTCCTTCGCCGCTGTTCGTGAAACCGGTTTGAACACCCACTGTGCTGGTGATTGAGCGTACCATCGCAACGTCGCACTGCACGTTGCTAGAGTCGGTTATTTGCCCCTGGAGTGGCAATCGGCTAGCATCCTGTCATAACCGAACGCGCGTTCAGTTAGCCGTTCGAAGATGTTCGGATTAGCTCCGGGGTGATATGCATGCAGCTTCCGCTCGAAGTAGCGCCAAGCGTGGTTCACGTAGACAGCATCGACTCATTTCGTGCGGCCGTGAACTCTTCATTCGTGCCACTGCAGGTCGATTCTGAGTCATCTGGCCCGTTTACCGCCTCACTCTCGGCTGCGGGCGCAGACGGCGTAGTGTTCACCGAGGTCAACGCACAACCTCAGCTGGTGCAGCGCACCCGACAGACGATCGAGGCCGGAGGCAGCGGCTTCTATAAGGTCAGCCTGTTGCTCTCTGGCACCGGCATACTCATTCAAGACGGCCGTGAAATCTTGATGCAACCGGGCGATATTTCTTTCTACGACACATCGAGACCCTACTCGTTGCTGTTCAACAAGCAATTTCGCAATCTCATCATGATGTTTCCGAAAGATCGACTCGAGTTTCCGAACTCCCTCACTGATTCGCTCACCGCAGTATCGCTTTGCGAACAACACGCTCTAGCGAAGACAATCGCACCGTTCATTGCTCAGTCTGCCCCGCAGCTGTCTCAGCTGCCAAGCAATTCGCGCACGAAGCTCGCCCACACAAGCCTCGAGCTGATCAACACGATGCTCTCTGCAATTCTTGACGTTGAGCAGACCCCGCTGAGCCCGCACGATCTGCAGTTGCAGAAGATCTACGAGCACATCAGCGCACACCTCAGTTCGGCTGACCTTTCACCGAGCAGCATTGCCGCCGCCAACTACATCTCGGTTCGTCACCTGCACGCGCTCTTCGCAGAGCACAACACCACGGTCTCGACCGTCATCAAGCAGCGTCGCCTCGAGCACGCGCGCGCCGATCTCGCCGACCCCTCAATGCGAGGCCATACCGTCGCCGCGATCGCCGCCCGCTGGGGCTTTGTCGATGCAGCTCACTTCAGCCGAGTATTTAAGCAGACCTACGGCTCTTCTCCGAGCGAGCTGCGCACTTATTAAGTCTTGACTCGAGCAGTCGGTGCGTCGCACAGCGCCCGGTGCTTGTCTGCCCGTGCACGACTGACAGATCTCTCTCAAACTCACACCGAGTTGCGCGATACTTGAGCCAACGACAGCTCAAAGTCGCAAAAGTTAGAGGAATCCAATGAAGCATACTCCTGACACCACGCACACCAGCGGCAAGCGCGTAAGCACCCCTACTGAGGCGAAGCATCCGCTCGATCCGTTTAACGCTGGCGAGATCTCTGCCGTTCGTGACGTTCTTACCGAGGCCGGCCTCATGACCGAACACGTACGCATGGCTATGCTGCTGCCTGTTGATCCCACGAAGGCAACGTTGGCCAAGTGGAAGCCGGGCAAGGCATTTGAACGCAAGGCTGCGGTTACCCTGCTCGATCGGTCTGACGGCACCCACACCGAGGTGATCGTCTCGATCACAAAACAACAGGTTCTGAAGCAGACCGTTCTGCCCAACACTCCCGAACGCGGTCAGGCAGCCGTGCTTATGGAGGAGTTCTTTGAGGTGGGCGACCTGGTGAAGGCTAACCCTGAGTGGCGCGCTTCGATGGAGCGTCGCGGCTACGGCGAGTACATCGACACCGCGTTCTGCTCGCCGCTCGCACCCGGCTACTTCGAAGACGAGCCCGAAGACGAAGGTCGACGCTACCTGCGCTCGCTCACCTACCTGATTCCCAACGAGGGCGACAGCCCATGGGCGCACCCCGTTGAGGGCCTCATCGTGAAGGTCGACATGGTTGAGCGCAAAGTATTCAAGGTGTACGACGACCCCAATGCTGCGCCGACCCCGATGGCACACGGCAACTACGACATCGAAACACAGGGCCCAGTACGCACCAGCCTCAAGCCCATCGATATCACCATGCCCGAGGGCCCGAGCTTTTCGGTCGATGGCAACAGCGTGCAGTGGGAGAACTGGAAGCTGCACGTCGGCTTCAACTCACGCGAGGGCCTCGTGCTCAGCAACATTTCATGGACAGAGGGTGACGAGGATCGCCCGGTCATCACCCGCGCGAGTGTGCCTGAGATGGTGGTGCCCTATGGTGACGTTGATGAGACTCGCTACTGGGTGAGCTACTTCGACGCTGGCGAGTACCTGCTCGGCCGCAATGCAAACCCACTCGCGCTCGGCTGTGACTGCCTCGGGGTGATTCACTACTTCGATGGCTTCGTGAACGATGACCTTGGCAACCCGGTCAAGCTAGACCAGGTGATCTGCATGCACGAAGAAGACTACGGCATTCAGTGGAAGCACACTGATCTTGACGGTAACCCCGACACCCGCCGAAGCCGACGACTCGTGATCAGCTACTTCGCGACCGTTGGCAACTACGACTACGGCTTCTTCTGGTACTTCTACCTCGATGGCTCGATTCAGGTCGAGGCAAAGGCAACCGGTGTGGTGTTCGCGGGTTCGGGTATTCCCGGGGCCGCAAACGCGCACAACACTGAGATGGCACCGGGCCTGCTCGCCCCCGTGCACCAGCACATTTTCTCGGCCCGTCTCGACGTGGCCATTGACGGCGAAGACAACACCCTGCACGAGATCGAGGCTGTGCCTCTGCCGCGCGGCCCGCTGAACCCCCGCGGTAATGCGTTCACCTGGTCAAACACACAGCTGAGCGACGAGGCGAGTGCGCAGCGCATGGCAAACGGGCTCGCGAGCCGAGTCTGGGAGGTGCGCAGCGCACACCGCACAAATCACACCGGCAAGCCGACCGCGTATTGGCTGATTCCTGAGGGCAAATCGGTACTGCTGGCACAGCCAGACTCGTCGGTGTACGCTCGGGCGAACTTCGCTACCAAGCATTTGTGGGGCACGCAGTACGCAGAGAACGAGATCTACCCGGCAGGCATGTTTCCGAGCCAAAGCTCGGGGTGGCAGGGGCTTCCTACCTACACCAAAAAGAACCGCAGCCTCGACGGTACAGACATCGTGCTGTGGCACCAGTTCGGCCCCACCCACTTTCCGCGCACCGAGGACTGGCCAGTCATGCCTGTGGACTACTCGGGCTTCTGGTTTAAGCCCCACGGCTTTCTTGACCAGAACCCGACCATGAACCTGCCCGAAGACGCACGCTCAGCCTGCGCAATGGGTGAGGCTGGCTGCTGCAGCGGAGGTGGCTGCGGCTGCTGCGGCGGCGAGGCATGCACGTGCGGCAGCGCAGACTGCGGTTGCGGCAAGTAGCCGGTACCCCCAATTTCTCATTTTCACAAACTGCTCATCGTTAAGGAGAGAAACCTATGTACACCTATGAAAGCTTGCTCGAGGCCATCACCGTCGCTGACGGTCGCGAGGTACTCGACCCCGCGACAGGCGAACTGATTGGCCGCGTTCCAGTGCAGACCATCGCCGATGTCGATGCCGCGATCGACCGCGCCGAGGCCGCACAGCCGGCGTGGGCAGCGCTGAGCGACGAAGAGCGCGTCGACTACCTGAACAAGGTTGCAGACGCAATCGAAGAGAACGCTGAAGCACTCGTAGGCATTCTCTCGCGTGAGCAAGGAAAGCCGCTCAATGGTCCGAACGCACGCTTCGAGGTTGGAGGTTGCGTCGCATGGACCCGTGTTCCGGCTGGTACTCCGCTGCCCGTAGAGGTGGTAGTCGATGACGGCGAGACCTACGCAGAGATGCACTACCGCCCACTTGGCGTGGTCGGCGCAATCACCCCCTGGAACTGGCCAATGATGATCGCCATCTGGCAGATCATTCCCTCGCTGCGCATGGGCAACACCGTGGTGCAGAAGCCCTCTGAGTACACAACACTCTCGGGCCTCGCGCTCAACCACGTCATCAACTCGGTACTGCCTGCTGGCGTGCTCGAGACCGTGGTCGGCGCCGGCGATCTGGGCGGCCACCTGGTGGCGAGCGACCGTATCGCAAAGATCATGTTCACCGGTTCGACCCGCACCGGCAAGAAGATCATCGAGGCAAGCTCGGGCAACGTCAAGCGCCTGACCCTTGAGCTTGGCGGCAACGATGCTGGCATCGTGCTCGATGACGTCGACCCGAAGGCGATTGCAGAGGGTCTGTTCTGGGGCGCGTTCATTAACACCGGGCAGACCTGTGCCGCCCTCAAGCGGCTCTACGTACCCGACTCGATCTACGACGAGGTTGTGAACGAGCTCGCAGCGTTCGCATCGCAGATGCCAATGGGTGTCGGCCTTGAAGAGCAGAATGTGCTCGGCCCACTGCAGAACGAAATGCAGTTTAATGTGGTCGATCGCCTCGTCGAGTCGGCGAAGGCATCGGGCGCGCGCGTGGTCATGGGCGGCAACCCCGACCGAGAGGCTACCGGCTACTTCTACCCCACCACCATTGTTGCCGACATTGATGCCCACAACGACCTCGTGGTTGAAGAGCAGTTTGGCCCCGCCCTGCCGGTCATTCGCTACACCGATCTCGAAGAGGCGATTCGCCTCGCAAACGAGCTTGAGGTTGGCCTCGGCGGTTCGGTGTGGTCGTCAGACCGCGACCGCGCACGCAGTGTCGCAGCTCGTATCGATGCGGGTACGGTCTGGATCAACTCACACGGCACCATCAACCCGTTTGTGCCATTCGGCGGCGCGAAGCAGTCGGGCTACGGCCAGGAGTTCGGTACTGCCGGCCTCAAGGCTGTCTCGCAGCCCCAGGTAATTCAGGGCTAGGTTGCTCGAGCTTCATAGCGAAAAGGATCCCCCCTCTGCCGTTCTGGCCGAGGGGGGATCCTTTTTGTGTTGCCTATGTGTTACCAGCGGGGCTTGCGCTTGCCGTCTGCGCGGTTCTCGCCACCGTCGCGACGATCGTAACCCCCGCGGTCGCCACGATCGTTGCCACCGCGGTCGTTTCCGCCGTAACCGCGACCTCCGCGATCACCGCTGTTGTACCCGCCACGGCCACCGCGGTCATCGCGATCGCGGCCGTATCCGCCACGATCGCCACCACGGTTGTCACGCTGGTAGCCGCCACGGTCATTACGATCATTACGGTAGCCACCGCGATCGTCACGGTCACGGCCGTAGCCGCCACGATCACCACTGCGATCGTTACGATCGTAGCCGCCACGGCCACCGCGATCGCCGCGATCTTCCCAGCCCTTGCCGCGCGGGGCCGGGCCACGATCTACCTTGAGAGCAATCAACTGACCGCTGATGCGAACACCAGAGAGTCGCTCAAGTGACTCTTCGCTCAGGTTCTTCGGCAGTTCGACGAGCGAGAAATCGTCGCGAATCTGGATACGACCGAAGTCATCGCGCGACAGGCCGCCCTCGTTGGCAATGGCGCCGACGATCTGGCCCGGCTTGACGCGCTGGCGGTGGCCAACATCGATGCGGTACATTTGCAGGTCATCTCGGCGCTCGCGAGGCTCACGATCTTCACGATCGCGACGGTCGCCGCGCTCGAACCGGTCGCCGCGGCCGCCGTCGCGCGATGCTCGCCCGCCGTCTTCTTCAAGAAACTTGCGAGCCTGCGCACGATCGCGCGAGAACTTCTCGTCGTCTGCCTCGTCGAGCAGTAGCGGTGTCTCGCCCTGCGCGACCACGGCAAGTGCTGCGGCGACGTCGGTTTCGGGCACGTCGTGGTGACGCACGTAGTGAGCGATGATGTCGCGGAAGGCCTCGATGCGGCTCGTCTCGCCCAACGCCTCGGTGATCGCGTCGTCGAAGCGCGAGAGGCGGGTCGCGTTGACCTCGGCGATGCCGGGCAGAGGCATCTGGGTCAGCGGCTGCTTGGTCGCCTTCTCGATCGACTTCAGCATGCGACGCTCGCGTGGGGTGACGAAGCTGATCGCGTCACCGGTGCGCCCTGCACGACCGGTGCGGCCGATGCGGTGCACGTAGCTCTCGGTGTCGATTGGTAGATCGTAGTTGACGACGTGGCTGATGCGCTCGACATCGAGGCCACGTGCCGCGACGTCAGTGGCAACGAGCACGTCGAGCTTGCCGTCTTTCAGCGACTGCACGGTGCGCTCGCGCACGTTCTGCGGAATGTCGCCGTTGATTGCCGCGGCCGAATACCCACGCGCGCGCAGTTTCTCTGCGACCTGCTCGCTGTCGCCGCGGGTGCGGGTGAAGACGATCATGCCGTCAAAGTCTTCGACCTCGAGCACGCGGGTGAGCGCGTCGAGCTTCTGCATATATGAGACCACGATGTAGCGCTGCGTGATGTTCGCGCTCGTCTGTGTCTTGCCAGCGATCTTAATCTCTTGCGGGTCATTCAGGTACTGCTGCGAGATGCGGCGAATCTGTGCTGGCATCGTTGCAGAGAAGAGGGCGACCTGCTTGTCGTCAGGGGTGTCGGCGAGAATGGTCTCGACGTCTTCGGCGAAGCCCATCTTGAGCATTTCATCGGCCTCGTCGAGCACGAGGTACTTGATCTCAGTGAGATCGAGCGAGCCTCGCTTCAGGTGATCCATGATGCGGCCGGGCGTGCCCACCACGATGTCTACACCGCGGCGCAGTGCGCTCAGCTGCTGGCCGTATGCCTGACCACCGTAGACGGGCAGCAGGTGCACGTTCTGGTTCTTCGCGTAGCTCTCGAACGCCTCGCAGACCTGCAAGGCAAGTTCACGGGTGGGTGCGAGCACCAGGGCCTGGGGTACGCCCTGGCCGGGTTCGATGCGCGAGAGAATAGGCAGCGCGAACGCTGCGGTCTTGCCCGTGCCGGTCTGCGCAAGGCCGACAACATCGCGACCCGAAAGCAGCACCGGAATGGTGGCCTCTTGAATTGCCGATGGAGTCTCATACCCGACACTCTTGATGGCACGCAGTACGCGCTCATCGAGGCCAAGCTTATCGAAGCCGTTGCGGGGCTTCTCGGCCTCGGCTG
This sequence comes from Leucobacter sp., assembly GCA_033812395.1. GTDB lineage: Bacteria > Actinomycetota > Actinomycetes > Actinomycetales > Microbacteriaceae > Leucobacter. Next base: position 14,893 of record JAPXTT010000001.1, read on the forward strand.
GCGCTGCTGTGGCGTCTGGAATCTCGAGATCTTCGAGAGTGAGAGGCTGAGCCTCTGCCTGAGTCTGGTCTGCCGTGAGGTCGTCGCCTGCTGCGGCATCTGAAGTCTGCATCATATTATTCTAGCTTGACAATGCAAATCCCAGAGACAAAATCACTGGCACCCGGCAGATAGATCGTATACGATCTGAACAGGCCGCGATCCTCGACATCGCATCACTCAACACTCGACGCAACGGAGGCCAAGTGCTCGACCAGACAACCCGTGAGTCCATAGCCGAAGAACTCGTGCAGGCCGATCGCGACCGCACCATCTTGCCGCGCCTCACCGCACGGTACCCAGATATGGCGATCGAAGACTCCTACGCGATTCAGAAGATCTGGAGCGAGCAGCGCATCGCGCAGGGCGCACGCCTGGTCGGCCACAAGATCGGGCTCACCTCAAAAGTGATGCAGGTAGCAACCGGTATCACTGAACCCGACTACGGCGTGATTCACGACGACATGGTCTTTGAGTCGGGTTCGGTGCTTGAGTTCGACCGTTTCTCGAACGTACGCATCGAGGTCGAGCTCGCATTCGTGCTCGCCAAGCCGCTCAGCGGCCCGAACACCACCATTTTCGATGTGCTCGATGCCACTGCGTACGTCGTGCCCGCGCTCGAGGTGCTGAATTCTCACCTCGAACTTGAGGGTCGCACGATCGTCGACACGATCAGCGACAACGCCGCCATGGGTGCGATGGTCGTCGGTGGCCGCCCGGTCAAGGTCGACGAGCTCGATCTGCGCTGGGTATCTTCTCTGCTGTACCGCAACGAAACCATCGAAGACTCGGGTGTCGCAGGCGCCATCCTCGGTCACCCTGCAATGGGCGTTGCGTGGCTCGCAAACAAGCTTGCACAGCACGGCCAGTCTCTTGAGGCTGGCGAGATCATTCTCGCAGGCTCGTTCACGAAGCCGATGTGGGTCGAGCGAGGCGACACCGTGCACGCAGAATACAGCGGATTGGGGTCGGTCACGTGTCGTTTCGTCTAGAGCTGCCGCCCACACTCGCCGATCGTATCGAGGCCGAGGATCGCCCGCTCATCGGCCTCTGGGCCTGCGCGGGCAGCCCGATCACGGCCGAGATCGTCGCCAGCAGCGGCTGCGACTGGGTACTGCTCGACGCCGAGCACTCCCCCAACGGCCTCGAATCTGTGCTCGCACAGCTGTACGCAATGTCGGCTTATGACACGGCACCAGTGGTTCGGCCACCATATGGCGACACCGTACTCATCAAGCAGTACCTCGATCTCGGCGCTCAGAACCTGTTGATTCCGATGGTCGACAGCGCCGAGCACGCTGCCGAAATTGTGCGCGCCGTGCGCTACCCCGACGGGGCCGGCGGCGGCGTACGCGGCGTCGGTTCGGCGCTCGCGCGCTCAGCCCGGTGGAACCGCGTCGACGGCTACCTCAGCCGGGCGAGCGACACCATCAGCCTGACCGTGCAGATTGAGTCGGCGGCGGCCGTCGCGAACGTCGATGCGATCGCCTCGGTCGACGGCGTCGACGCGCTCTTCGTCGGCCCGTCAGACCTCGCGGCCTCGATGGGGCTGCTCGGGCAGCAGAACCACCCTGAGGTGGTCGATGCGGTGCTGCGTTCAATCGCCGCTGGTCGCGCGGCAGGCAAGCCCGTCGGAGTGAACGCCTTCGTGCAGGCCGACGCCGAACGCTACATCGCCGCCGGGGCCTCATTCGTTGCGGTGGGTGCAGATGTGGCCATTCTCGCGAGGCAGACAGAGGCACTCGTCGAGTCCTTCGCGGCGCTCGCGGGCGGTGCGGCTGGGGCCGCACCGCGATCCTCGTACTAAGCAGGCACGGCCAGTCGGTCGAGCTTGCCGTCTGACCCTGAGACCCCGCTTGAAGCCAAGGACACGCCGCCCCACCTCGAGCTTCGCCGACTGGATAAGAAGCCATCGAGTGGATAGGAAGCCGTCGAGCGGATAGGAAATCCACCGTAGTTAAGCGACACACTCGCGGGTTTCCTATCCATTCGATGAGCAGCAGCAGCCCGGCCACTTGATGACTTCTATCGATGACTTTCCAAATGGATAGTCATCGTTTACACTCTTTCCCACAGGGGTTTTCGCCAACCGGCGCGCCAGGCAGCGCTGCCGCCCCAGAAAGAGATCAACGATGAGTCAAGACACAACCGGCCACACAAACGCGGGTACAGGCGCGAGCACGGGCCCAGCGACCCCCCACGACCCAGGCCTCAGCCGCCGCGTGCTCGGAGTGCCCTCAATCACGCTGATGATCATTGCCGCATCGGCACCGCTGACGGTCGTCGCAGGCGGTGTCACTACCTCATTCGCGGTGACCGGGTCTCTCGGAGTACCCCTCGGCTTTTTGCTGATCGCCGCGATTCTGACGCTCTTTGCTGTCGGCTACACCGCCATGGGTCGCTATGTCACAAATGCCGGCGCCTTCTACGCTTATGTCTCACAAGGCCTCGGCCGCGTCGCCGGTGTCGGCGGCTCACTCGTCGCCCTCGTGGCGTACAACGCGATGCAGATTGGCATCTACGGGCTCTTCGGCTTTCAGCTCTCGATCTTTCTCGAGGCAAAGCTCGGCTTCTCGTCACCCTGGTGGGTGTGGGTGCTGCTGTGCGCTGTCGTCGTCGGCATACTCGGCGTCAACCGAGTCGACCTCTCTGCCAAAGTGCTCGGTGTGCTCGTCGCGCTTGAGTTCGTCGCCGTCATCGTCTTCGACATCGTCTCTTTCAGCGTTGCCCCTGAGGGTGTGTCGACTGCGGCTCTCGCGCCTAGCGCGCTCTTTGGCCCGGCGCTCGGCCTGATCCTCGTATTCGGTGTTGCCGCGTTCATGGGCTTTGAATCGGGTGCCATCTACGGCGAAGAGGCGAAAGACCCGAAGCGCACTGTGCCCCGCGCGACCTACGCTGCCGTCATCATCATCGGCGCGTTCTATGCGTTCAGCGCCTGGGCGTTCTCGGTCGGCATCGGCCCATCGCAGATCGTCGCGAAGTCTGGCGAATTTGGCCCCGACCTCATGTTCGTCTTCATGACCGAGCACACGAGCGTCATCGTCGCCGACATCATGACCGTGCTTTTCATCACGAGCCTCTTCGCCGCACTGCAGGCCTTTCACAACGCGGTCGCGCGCTACCTCTACTCGCTGGGTCGCGAGGGCGTAATGCCCGCGAGTTTCGCGCACACGAGCGCGAGCGGCGCCCCCTGGGTCGGCTCGGTCGCGCAGTCAGTGCTTGCAGTGATCGTGGTTGTCGGCTTTGCCATCGCGGGCGACGCACTCGGCGGCGCCGAGGCCATGCTTGGCGACATGGCGTTTCTCTTCCCAGTGCTCACCATGTTCACCTGGCTCACTAATACCGGCGCTGCCGGTCTCGTGCTGCTCATGGGCCTCACCGCATTCGCGGTAATCGGGTATTTCAGACGCAATACGCACGGCCTCAGCATCTGGGTTCGGGTCATCGCACCCGCCATTTCGGGTGTGCTGCTGCTCGCCATGTTCGTGATGATCCTCGGTAATTTTCAGCTCATGCTGGGGCAAGCTGAACCCGACGCGACCACCTTTGTGCTGCCGGGCCTCATCATCGCAGCGTTCGTGATCGGCATTGTGTGGGCGCTTGTGCTGCGTGCTAAGAAGCCCGGGGTCTACCGACAGATTGGCCACGGCACTGAGCCCGGGGCCTACGGTACCGAGCTGCTCGATGTCGTCGACTCGCAGTAACAGTGGCTCTTATGACCGCCGACCACCGCTACGCTCGACACCGTGAACGATGACCCCGGCCGCGAAGCACTGCTTCGTGCGACGATCTCCGTCGTAGCTCAAGGCGGCCTGCGTTCGCTGACCAACCGCGCGGTGGCCGCGGCCGCCGGGGTATCGCACGGGCTCGTTCGCTACCACTTCGGTACGCGGGATCAGCTGATCTCAGAGGCACTCGACTATTCAATCGATCAGAGCCTCAGCGCATCGAACATGCACGCGCAGGTGCTCAGTGCGAGCGAGTTTGCAGAAGGTATCGAAACACTCGCGTCACGACACGGCGATATTCACGCCTTTCAGTACGAACTACTACTCGAGTCTCGCCACCGACCAGACCTCGCCCCCTATGTGGAACGCTACTACCAGCAATACCGGCAGGCGATTGCCAGGCAGCTTGGCAGGTTGGGCGTGACCGACCAAGCGATGGCCGATGCAATCTGGTTCATGCTCGACGGCATCGTCTTCAAGCAGTTGGTCGCACCCGGCGATGTGCACGAGGCACTGGTATATTTGCGCGGCCTGATCGAGGCGGTTACCCAGCACTAATCGTCGTCAAAATGTGCAGTCGCGCCCCTCACCCCACCGAAAGGAGCGACTGTGATGTCGCAACAGATTGATTTTCTCTACCTCAGCGAACCCGACATGATTGCGGCTGGCGTCACCGACATGGCCGAGTGCGTTGACACCATGACCGACATGCTCGCGCTCTTCGCCAGGGGCGACTACCGAATGGCTGGCACCGAGAACAACTCGCACGGTGCGCAGATTCACTTTCCGATTGAATCTGAGTTCGAGGGCATGCCGCTCGACGCCCCCGATCGGCGCTTCATGGCGATGCCTGCATATCTGGGCGGCGACTACCAAGTGGCAGGCTGCAAGTGGTACGGCTCGAACGTCGAGAACAAGAAGCGCGGCCTGCCCCGATCCATTCTCATGTTCACCCTCAATGACAAAGACACGGGTGCGCCGCTGGCAATCATGTCTGCGAACCTGCTGAGCGCCTACCGCACCGGCGCGATTCCGGGCGTAGGCGCCAGGTACCTCGCTCGCAAAGACGCGAAGGTCGTCGGCATCGTGGGGCCCGGCCCGATGAACCGCACCTCGCTCGAGTCGTTCCTCGCAGTGCGTCCTGACATCGACACGGTCAAAGTTGCGGGCCGCAGCCAGACAGGTGTCGACGCGTTCATCGCGTGGGCTCGCGAGAAGTTTCCGCAGATCACACACTTCGAGCAGGTCGCCGACACTGAGGCGGCGGTGCGTGGTAGCGACATCGTCAGCATCGCGGTGCCCAGCATCTCGGGCAGCGAAAACTACCCTTACGTTGCCGACGAGTGGGTAAAACCCGGCGCATTCATCTGCTGCTCTGCACACCTGCAACTCGAAGAGAGCCTCGTGCAACGCTCGCGTCATGTTGCAGACGCTCGCAAGATATACCAGGCGTGGGCCGCCGAGTTACCCGCACCCGCGCACGAGGTCGTCGGCATCTGGGGTATCAGCCTCGTCGACCGAGTTCGTGATGGCCGCATGACGCCAGAGCAGTTCGAAGACATCGGCGAGATCATCGATGGACTGACCCCTGGCAGACAACACGACGACGAGGTTTTCATCTATTCGGTCGGCGGCATGCCCGTCGAAGACGTGGCCTGGGCCACCAAGGTGTACCGCAATGCAATCGAGCGTGGCATCGGCACCAAATTGAACCTGTGGCAAACTCCCGAGCTGGCGTGACGAACATGAAAGAGACGAACATGCAAAAAACCGACGTGGTAGTGATCGGCGCGGGCGCCGTAGGTTCAATGGCGCTGTGGCAGCTATCGAAACGCAAAGGCCTCGACGTGGTCGGCATCGAGCAGTATGGCAGGGTGCACTCGCACGGTTCGTACGCCGGAGAGTCCCGGGTGTTTCGCACCGCAGTGCACGAGGGCGGCACCTATGTGCGCATGATCCAGCGCTCCCGAGATCTGTGGCGTGAGCTCGAGAGCGAGTCTGGCCGCGAGATCTACTACGAGGTCGGCTGCCTCTCGATCGCACCTGAGGGATTTGCTGATCTTGAGGTCGCGCTCGGCACCGTTCGAGAGTTTGGCCTGCCCCACCGTGTGCTTTCTACCGACGAGCTACGCCAAGAATACCCGCAGCACCTCGTGACCGACGGCGACATCGCACTCTTCGACGAGCATGGCGGCGGGCTACGCCCAGAAGTGGCAGTGATGAGTGCGCTCGATGTGGCCGAGAGAAACGGCGCGAGGCTGTTCTTCAACACCGAGGTGATCGACGTCGAAGAACGAGAACAGGGCGTGGTGGTGCGCACCACTCAGGGCTCCTGGCTTGCTGACACTGTGGTGATCGCCTCGGGGTCATGGTCGACCCGCCTTCGACCCCAGCTGAACGAGTTGCTTCGTTTGCAGGTGCTCGGGCTCACCTGGTTTATGCCCCGCGAACCAGAGGCATTCGTGCCAGAGCGGTTTCCTGCCTTCTTACGCGACGCGGGATCAGTGCACTTCTTCGGCGCACCGAGCTTCGATGGCTACTCGTTCAAGGCCTGCACCAACCCTGAGTGGCCGGTGTTGCGAGACGTTTCAGAGGTGCCGACACACCACACTCGCGAAGAACTCATCAAGATTGGTCAGCGCGCGGCTGAGCTCTTTGCGGGCGTCAACCCAGAGCCCGTGCGCGAGAGTGTGCACCACTGCGCCTACACGCCCGACCGGCTGCCCGTCGTAGATAAGACCGACCGTGTCATCACCGTTGCGGGGCTCTCGGGGCACGGCTTCAAGTTTGTTCCGCAGCTCGGCGAGTGGGCCGCACAGCTGGTGACCGGTGAACAACACTCGATAGACCCGCGCTTCGCGCTCGCCGAACATATGAAACGTTTGGCCGAGCTCGGCCCCTACGCTGGCGGCGGGCACTAGCCGTTGTTGCCAGGTAGCAACAACAACACTCTTCTACGATGGCACTTCACAACCGAGAACCGATCGTATATGATTTGAAATATAACGACGAAGTAGACGAGAGCAGGCACATGAGCAACCAGAACGAGCACCTCGGCATCGACACGCCCGGCAAGATCATCGCCGTGCACCTCAACTACCCCTCACGCATCGCCCAGCGCGGTCGCACCCCCGAGTTTCCGAGCTACTTCATCAAACCGGCCAGCTCACTCGCGCCAACCGGCGGCACCGTCGAGCGCCCCGCAGGCACCGAGCTGCTCGCGTTCGAGGGTGAGATCGCGCTGGTCATTGGCGAACCGGCCCGCTGGGTCTCCCCCGAAGACGGCTGGAAGCACGTTGCGCAGGTCACCGCAGCCAACGACCTCGGCCTCTATGATCTGCGAGCCGCAGATAAGGGCTCCAACGTGCGCAACAAGGGCGGCGACGGCTACACCCCCATCGGGCCAGTCGCCATCTCGACCGAGGGCATCGGTCAAGATCAATGGCGCGTTCGCACCTGGGTCAACGGCGAGCTCGTACAAGACGACACCAGCGACACCCTCAAGTTCTCGTTTGGGCAACTCGTCGCAGACCTGTCGCAGCATATGACGCTCGAGACCGGCGACGTAATTCTTACCGGTACCCCCGCAGGCTCGTCGGTTCTTGTTCCCGGCGATGTTGTCGAGGTTGAGGTCGACGCACCGCACGCCGCCGGCTCCCCCACCACCGGCCGCCTGGTCACCACGGTGACGCAGGGCACCCACGAGTTTGGTGGCTTCGGCAACAAGCCAAAGATCGACGACTTGCAGCGCATCGAGGCCTGGGGCGACGAGGCTGCGCACGCAGCCGCCGTAGCCGCTGGCAAGGCGAGCCCGCTCGAG
>JAPXTT010000002.1:0-17915 GCA_033812395.1 Leucobacter sp.
TTTCAGGAGTCCCAACTGCCACCACTACGTTACGTGCGAGATATGCATCACGTACGCCAGATTGGCTGAAAATCTCGTACGCAGTGCCTATCTCGTACGTAGTGCCTATCTCGTACGCAGCGCAGACCACATGCAGTGCATATCTTGTACGCAGTGAAGACCGCACGCAATGCAGACCGCACGAGCCGGATGCCACTGGACATCATCGGCGCGACCAGCGCGGCCAATGTTGCGCGATGTGTGAACCTAAGTTCCATGCCGCCTCACCGGAACTGAAGAAGACCCTGGGGCTAGCCCCCACTAGCCGGCCAACCCAAGAACGTTGCGAGCGCACCTTCTACTTCAAGCATCCGGGCCAAAGAAAGCCTCCCGATACGAGCACCTACGTTCGAACGTCGCACCGTTGTGAGCTTATCGCTCATCGCGTCGCTTGCTTCTTCGCGCCGCGGAAGCTCGCTGCAACTCGAACCCACATCAGTGGGGCATCGATCAGCAGCGTCGTAAACGGGATGACCGAAACCGATTCCGTGCCGCCTAACAGGTCGTCTTGCACAATTGATACTCCGATTCGGGCTCTCTAAACCGGGCGAGCCTCATCAGGAACCTCTTTGTCGACGTCTGCCCTGACCTCGACCCTCTGCGTTTTAAGGCCGTCTTTCACGGTGGCGAACGTGGCGCACTCGAAATACGCGAGCCCCACTTCTGTTTGACCAGTGACGTGGGATCGGCACGCCGCGGCGCGACCGTCTCCGGTGATCTGCTGCAGTATCAAGCGATCAAAGCCCGGCTACTCGGCATTCAGACGAACCCATTCGTCCAGGCCAAAGCACTCACCGGTGCGTACATACTCACAGGTGAAGCCTGAACTCAGGAAGCTGCGCAAATCACCCCACCGTCGCTGGTCGATCGCGGCCATGAGGCTCTCGAGAACTGCGACGGCAAAGATGATCTGAACTTAACTTTGGAATCGAATGATTCGGTCGAGCGCCTCGGCGACTGCCGCCTCACCCGCTGCATAGCTGAGACGCACCGCCCGATCACCCGCTACCGGGTCAAAGTCGACCCCGGGCACAATCGCGACGTCGGCCTGCTCAAGCAGCGCACGAGAGTATGCGGTCGCGCTGCCGAACCGTTCAAGTTGCGGGCCGAGATCGCTGTAGTAGTAAAACGCACCGTCGGCCGGCGCCGCCGTGCCCCAGCCCAAGCTCGGTGCGGCATTGAGTATCAGCGCCCGTGCTTTTGCGAAACCCTCGACAATCTGGTCGCGCTCATCGTAGCTCTCTTCACTGAATGCCGACAGCGCCAGTTCTTGCGCTGGCGCAGGCGGAGATAGTGCAAAATTCGAGGCGAGCGCTTCAAGGGGCGCGATGAGATCTTCTGGCAACACGGCCCAACCGAGTCGCCAGCCTGTCATGCCCCAGTATTTCGAGAACGAGTTGATGACAATGGCGTTCGAATCGAGTTCAGCGGCGCTCACCCCGCGCCTCGCTTCTCCGACTGCTCCCGAATCGGTAAAGGTGATGCCGTGATAAATCTCGTCGCTGATGAAGCGCGCACCGTGCCGCCTACACCAACCAGCCAATGCTTCGAGTTCGCTTCGACCAAGCATCGTCCCGGTCGGGTTGGCAGGCGAAGCAACAATCAGACCGTGCAGCTCGCCGTGCTCGGCGACGGCCGCATCAAGTAGCTCTGGTGTCGGCTGGTAGCGGGTTTCGATACCGGTCTGAATCTCAACGACATGCACGCCAAGAGCCGCCAGAATGTTACGGTATGCAGGGTAACCGGGGCTCGCGAGCGCAACCCGATCGCCGGGGTCAAATGCGGCCAGAAACACCAGCTGAAACGCACCCGATGACCCGGTCGTCACCGCGATTCTTTTCGCATCAATGTCGGTGCCGTACCAGTCTCGATAGTGGCCCGAGATTGCTTCGCGCAGCGGGGTCGTGCCGAGTGGGCCCGTGTAGCCAGCGGGTTTCAGCGTGCCCGGCGCGGGCCGCGCACTCGGCTCACCAGCGCAAAGCGAGACCACGTCGTGGCCCGCAGCGCGGCGACGCGCGATCTCATCGGTAATGCGCATCACTTCGAAGGCAGGAATAGCCGAGCGCTTCGAGGGGCTCAGGGTTCTTCTCGCGGCGTTCGGACTCGAGGGGTCAGGCAGTTTGCCTGTCGGGGGTGTCAGAAAGGGGCCACCTGGTCTCACCATAGTTCTACGTTAGCCGACTCGAATGTTGCTTTGCTCCGAACTATCTAGCGCCCCGCCCCCGCTCAAGCAATCTGAGGTAGCCACTCAGCGCGGCCACACCCTCGGCGGTGTGCGGCAGCCCGTCGCCGAGCCGAGGTGACGACACCAGGTGCGCCGCCCACTGCGCTCGACTGATTGCCACATTCAAGCGGTTGCGCATCAACAGAAAGTCGAGACCACGCGGCACGTCTTCACCACTCGAGGCGGCGAGGCTGACGATTGCGATCACGGCCTCTTGCCCCTGAAACTTATCTACCGTACCGACACGGACTCGCCCGAGCCCGGCTGCGTGAAGCGACTCATGCAGACACTCGACCTGAGCGTTGTAGGCCGCGACCACGATTACGTCGTCTTGGTTCAACTGGCGAGTGCGCAGAGCCGCCTCTGAGAGGCTGCCTCGCAGCGTCTCTTGAGTGATGCGCACCACCTCTGCTGCCTCTTCGACCGAGCTTGTCGAGTTGCCGAAGTGCTGCACCGGGTGCCAGACTAGCCCTGGCCTGCCCCCTTGCAGCACCTCTCGCAACGAAGCAGAAGGATGCGCGTGTAGTCGCCCTTCATAGGCAAGCTCTGAGACCACGTCTGTAAGCTCGGGCCGCATGCGCCGCGTCTCTTCGAGAAAGTAGCCTTTGCCCTCGGCGATGGTCTCGTGCTCGCCGAGCAGCCAGCCGAGCGCCGAAGTATCGACAGGCTCGGGGTGAGAGCCCTGCGACACTTGAGGCAGCTGCTGCGGGTCGCCGAGCAAGAGCAATCGCTGCGCAGCGACCGATGCCGCAATAGTCGGGGCGAGCGAGAACTGACCCGCTTCATCAATGACTAGCAGGTCAAGACTGCTGCGAGGCACCCTCGCTTCATTCGAAAAATCCCACGCAGTGCCCCCGATCACGCTGCCCCGCCCGGCCTCGCGTTGGTCTGCAACAAAACGCGCATGCCCGTTGTTGCCCAGCACGGTAAATGAGGGCTCGGGGTCACCCTCTTGCAGTTTTGCACCCTGCGGCACCTTGGCTACCTGTGTGGGGCTCAGCCCGGCGGCAACGACCCCCTCGAGCACGTTTTCTACGACGCGGTGCGACTGCGCGACAACCCCAATGTGCCAGCCGTCACGCTCGACGAGCGTGCGAATCACCCGAGCAGCCAGGTAGGTCTTGCCAGTGCCAGGAGGCCCCTGCACCGCGAGCGCAGAACGGTCGAGTCTTCTCAGCGTCGCGATGACCGCGCCGATGGTGCGCGCGTCTTTGCCGCCCCCAGAGATAAGAGCGTCTTCTGAAAGGGCATCGACAATCGCCTCACCACCGTGCAGACGCGGCGGCACCCGGCGCATGATGTCGTAGACAGGGTCGGCAAACGCCTCACCCGTATCGAGCGCCGCGGCGAGCGCAGCCCCCCACTCTTCAATCGCGGTCTTCTGCGCTCCTGCCTGAGGCGGCGGGCCTGGCGCGATAGCGATCGGCAACGCAGACCACTCGGGCAGATCTTTGCCCCGCAGCTCTTCCACGACCACGCCATCGTCAAGGCGCTCAGCGACCCTCACCTTGCGCGTGCCACGAGCGCCCGGCGCAGCGCCGGTTACGGCGAACGGCACGGGTGCCGCGTAAAGCAAGTAGACCTCACTACCCTCTTTGAGGGTGCTACCGGCAGCAAGCTCACCGCGAAGCGAGAGCCACCTTCGGTGCGAACGCTCGCGCCCCTGGGGCGCTTGCCAGCCGTCGCCCGAGTTGCTCAGCGCCGGGTCAACGATCAGCACATCGCGAGTGTCTGCCCAGTCTTCGATGGGGTCGACGAGCCGGGCGAAGTGCGCCCACCAGAACGACTTCTGCTCTCGCTGGTAATAATCGATGGCGCTACCCGCGAGCGCGGCCGCTTTGCGCTCTGTGGGGTCTTCGGCGCGGCTCGCATGCTCAGCCAGCGCCTTCGCAACGGGGCTGAGTTCGAATTCGGTCGCGGCCTCGCGTTCGTCGGTGGGTAGCTGCGGCGCGGGCTCGATGCCGTGTTCTGCCGCGAGACGAAGCAACCAGTCGCGCAGACGCAGCGTCGACACACAGTCGTAGCGGTTGTAGTCGGCGATCGCGTCAAGTCGCCGTTGCCCCTCGGCGCGCTTTTCAGCATCACCGCTCAGCAGTTGTGCGCTCGCCTCGGCATATTCGGTAATCGACTGCGCCCCGTCGGTGACCCCGTCTTGGTCGCGCAACTCACCGCCCATGTAGAGAGGCTCAAGCTTCTTGATTGAGTACGACCTCGTACCGACCCGCAACGCAGAGCGCACCACCGGATACAGGTCAACGAACACGTGCTCACGCAGCAGACGGTCGACCTCTGCCTCACCCACACCGTGTCTCGCCGCGATTGAGAGCAGGTGTGTACGCTCGTAAGGCGCATAGTGGTAGATGCGCATATCTGGATGCTGGCTGCGGCGCTCATTAACAAGCTGAAGAAAGCGCAGTAGCGCCTCGCGCTCAGCCTCAAGGTCGTGCGCCCAGAGGGGTGTGAATTGCTCGCTCGAGTCGAGCATGCCAAAGAGGTAGTCGAGCCCCCACCTCGCAGATTCGTCGCTGCCCGGCTCTCGGTAGAGCGGGTCGCCCTCAAAGTCAAAGAAGAGGTCGCCCGGATTTGGGCGCGGGATCACCGCGAGCGCTAGCGGGTCGACCACTTGATAGGGCGGCACGCCGCCCGGGGCAACCACAAGTTGCATGGCCGCCTGCATGGCCAGTCGTTCGAGGGCAGGCTGCGAGATACCTTCGACGCTCAGCGCACCCGACGAAATCGCTGGGAGCGACGCGGCGACCGCATCAATGGTGTCGAGCCCAGCGTCAAGTAACTTGTCGCGCTGCGCCGCTCGAATGCCCGCGATCAAGAGCGGGTCGCGAGTGCGTTCGATTTCTGGTTCGCATACCTCACAGCGACCGCACGAGCTCACACTGCCCTCGCCCCAGGCGATCGGTGCGGCCGTCGCGCGAGTGCCGTCTGCGCCAGCCGCGGTGACGCGCTCAAGCAGCAGTTCATGCAATCGAGACCTGCGTGACCGAAACACGGGAGCAATATCTGCGAGCTTGTGCGTGCTGCGCGAGTCGTCGCCAAGTATCAGCACGACCTCGGGCGAAACTTGCACCCCTAACCGCTCCAGTTGCTCGGCATATGCCGCAAGCTGCATGAGCGCGGTGACTTTCGCCCGTCGAGCAAGTTTGGTGTCTTGCACCTCATATGTGCCGTCGGCGTTGCGGCGCAGAAAGTCTGCGTAACCGATAAACCCGATCGCGGGCGCATCGCCTTCGGCGGCACGCACTTCGGGTTCAAAGAACGTGGCTTGAAACACCACATCTGCACCCCTCGTTAAGGCAGCAACGGTCTCAGCTTCTGCAGCCGCAAGAGCCGCTGGGTCTCGCGAATCAGCCCGGTCTATCTCTGCCACGTCTGCAAATTCGTCTCGGTATCGTTGCAGCACCCGCTCTTCGTGCGCGTCGCCCAGGTGGGCTGCACGCGCAAGCATCGGGTCGTCGTCTGGCGGCACCACCAGGTCGCGCCCGAGCCTCGCATCGACCCTGCGCAGAAACGCAAACTCGCACGAACTTGCGGCGGTGAGATCACTCGCGCTCGTCATGACGCGAACCTCGCCGTCGTCCAGCTGCTGCAAAAACATGCGGGCTCCTTCCTGTTACGACGACGCTATCGTGCACCACCGACATCACACATCGGCCCTGTCGAACACCACACAACCTACGACCATTGCAATTCGAACTACACACAAATCTGCACAACCTAAGATGGCACCATGCTCGAGATTCTGACAGGCACCGGCCTCGCCGCAGCCGCAGGCCTGAACGCATACATTCCCCTGCTGCTCATGGGTATCGCTGGCCGCATCGACTGGGTTCAGCTGCCGAACGGTTGGCTATGGCTCGAGAACGAGTGGGTCATGGTGATTCTCGGCGTGCTGCTCGTCATCGAGATCGTGGCCGACAAGGTGCCCGCCGTTGACTCGATCAACGACTGGATTCAAACCGTAGTTCGCCCCACTTCGGGCGGCATCGTCTTTGCGGGTGGCATCGGCACCTCGACCGTTGCGGTCGACGACCCCGGCACGTTCTTCTCATCCGGCGCCTGGATTCCAGTAATCATCGGCATTGTGCTCGCCCTGCTCATGAGCCTTGCAAAGAGTGCGGTGCGCCCACTCGCAAATCTCGCGACCGGTGGCGCAGCAGCCCCGGCCCTCAGCACCGCCGAAGATGGCGCGAGCATAGTGCTGGTGATCCTCGCAATCGTCGCCCCGATACTCGTGCTGATTGCGCTGGGTCTCATGCTTTTCGCCTTCGTGGCGTTGATTCGCAGGGTGCGCAGAAAGCGGCGCGAAAGGGCAGCTGAGGCCGAGCAACTGGCATGAGCCACGGCAAAAGGGCCGCTCCCAGCCTCACCGGCTATGCTTATGGGGTGGGCCTGCAAAGCTGACCCCATCGTCGCTGACGTTCTTGGATTCTCAAAAAGGATCCGCAAAGGTGCCCCGCGCACCGAGATTCTCTGCGGCGAACGGATGCGCGATCCCGCGCACTCGCCGAACTCTTTGCGACGCATCAACGTCACGCGGCTACAAGTACTCGCAAGATAGTCGTGTACTGACGCGCGCATCGCATCACTTCAGAAAGCACACTGTGACCACTCAGTCATTCGCCGATCTCGGCGTGCCCGCCCCCATCGCCCACGCCCTTGAGAAGAACGGCAAGAGCGAACCATTTCCGATTCAACGCGACACGCTGCCCGACACGCTCAAGGGCCGCGACGTGCTCGGGCGCGGGCGCACCGGCAGCGGCAAGACGATCGCCTTCGCTATTCCGCTCGTCGCAAATCTCGCGACCGACGTCGACAAGAAACGGCGCCCGAACCGGCCCCGCGGCATCGTGCTCGCCCCCACACGAGAACTCGTCACCCAGATCGCTGAAACCGTGAAGATGATCGCCGACCCCATGGGCGTGCGTGTCACCACCGTGTTCGGTGGCGTGCCGCAGCGCCGCCAAGAGGCCGTGCTCGAGCGTGGCGTCGACATCGTCGTTGCAGCCCCCGGCCGCCTCGACGATCTGATGCGCCAAAAACTCGTGAGCCTCGATGGCGTCGAGATCACCGTGCTCGACGAAGCCGACCACATGGCCGACATGGGCTTTCTGCCGGTCGTCACCCGCATCATGAACGCGACCCCGAAACAGGGGCAGCGGCTGCTCTTCAGCGCAACGCTCGATAACGGCGTCGACAACATCGTAAAGAAGTACCTGCACAATCAGATTTTGCACTCGGTCGACACCGCTGAATCGCCCGTGCCCCAGCTGACGCACCACGTGTTCGAGGTCGCGAGCGGGGCCGGCAAAGACCAGTTGATCGAGGCGCTCGCGAGCGGCACCGCGCGCCGCATCTTCTTCACCCGCATGAAACACCAGGCCAAGAAGCTCGCGAAGCAGCTAACCGCCAAGGGAATTCCCGCGGTCGAGCTGCAGGGCAACCTCTCGCAGAACGCGCGCGATCGCAACCTTGCCGAGTTCGTGAGCGGGCAGGCCAAGGTACTCGTGGCGACCGACGTTGCCGCGCGTGGCGTGCACGTCGACGGCGTTGATCTCGTGGTGCACGTAGACCCCCCGGTTGAACACAAGGCCTACCTGCACCGCTCGGGTCGCACCGCGCGTGCCGGCAACGAGGGTGACGTGGTCACAATCGTGCTGCCAGAGCAGCGCGGCGAGATGCGACAGATTATGCGCGCGGCGAAGATTCAGGTCACGCCTCGCTCGGTGCGCATCGATGACTCTGAGGTGCTCGAGCTGATCGGCGAGGTCGCGGCGAAGGTCGACCCGCGCGAGACCGAGCGGCTGCGAAACGCGGCCCAGACCGAGCAGCAGCGCAAGGCCGGTCACAACCCCTCCGGCCAGGGCCAGTCGCAGGGCGCCAACGCGAAGCGCAAGCGCTCGCGCAGCGGCCGCGGCCAGGGTGCGGGTGCAGGTTCGGCAGCCGAGTCGGGTTCAGGTGCACGCCAGCAACGCGGGCAGGGCTCGGCAGCGGGTTCGCAACAGCGCGGGCGAGGATCGCAGCAAGTCGAGCAACAGGGCCAGGCGAGGCAGGGTGGCCAGTCGCGGAGTCGCCGAGGCGGCTCAAGCTCGGGGCAGCAGCGCTCGTCGGGCGGCTCGACGGCGATGTACTCGACGAGCAGCTCGGGCCTCGCGCCGA
Organism: Leucobacter sp.; assembly: GCA_033812395.1. Classification (GTDB taxonomy): domain Bacteria; phylum Actinomycetota; class Actinomycetes; order Actinomycetales; family Microbacteriaceae; genus Leucobacter. Next base: position 8,435 of record JAPXTT010000002.1, read on the forward strand.
CGTTCCAGACCCCGAAGCCGCGCCAGGGCGGCTCGCTCCGCGTGCAGTCAGACCGCTAGCGGGCCAGGCAATAATCTCGCTGTCGGTCGCGGGGTCTACACTGCAGACCATGACAGAAACCCTGGGCCAAGAAGAAGTGCTCCGACTGCGCGTTTCGGCGCAGGGTCTCTGCGACACTTTCGCGGAGGATCAGGCCCAGGCCACGTCTCAACCGCTGCCAGGGCCACAGCGCATCGCCGAGACCGCACGACGCATGCTCGCGGTGCAGGGACAAGACTGGCGCTCGGCACGGTGGGCGCTGGGGTTGCGCGCCCCCGGCACCGATGTAACCGACGTACACGAGGCGTTCAACGCTGGGCTCATCGTGCGCTCATGGCCGATGCGGGGCACTATCCACTTGCTCGCTGCCGAAGACATCGGGTGGATACAGAAGGTCACGAACCCGCGCGTGCTCGCAGGCGCGGCGAAGCGTCGCGAGACGCTCGGCATGAACGATGCGACGCTCGAGCGCCTGGTCGATGTCTCGGTCACTGCCCTGCGCGGTGGAGTCAGCCTGAATCGCGATGAGCTCTCAGACGTGTGGACTGAGGCGGGCATCGAGTGGCAGAGCAACTGGCGATACCACCTGATCTGGTGGCTCTGCCAGAACGGTCTCGCGGTGCTCGGCCCGGTATCCGAGCGCGGCGAACCCCGGCTCGTGCTCGCGAGCGAATGGATCAGCTCACCGCGCAAGCTCGAAGGCGACGAAGCGCTACTGGAACTGGCCATACGATACGCCTCGGCACGAGGCGCTGTCACGGCAAAAGACCTCGCCTGGTGGTCGGGCATTCCAATGGGCGTCGCAAAACAGGGGCTCGTACACGCCGAGCAAACGGGGCGGCTCACTCAGTTTCACCTTGCAGGCGAGGGCAAATCTGCCGCGCTCTGGGCTGATCCCGCTCGCCTCGCACACCATGCAGATGCAGACATGCCAGGCTGGCTCCTGCTACCCGCGTTCGATGAGCACCTACTCGGTTACCAAGACCGCAGCCTGCAGCTCGACCCCGCACACTTCGAGCACATCGTGCCGGGGCGCAACGGCATGTTTCTCGCGACAGTAGTGCGCGACGGCCGCGTGATCGGCACCTGGAAGAAGTGCACCCGCAAGGGCGAGGGACTGGTTGGCACGCCGCTTCCTGGCGAACGGTTCGGTGCAGATCGAGGCGCGCTGAAGCTGCGAGCGGCGCAGTGGGAACGGTTTCATTGCCTCGATGTGACGCACTCTGCGTTCACCACGACTGCTTTGTAGTGGCGCATCGTTGCCACACAACACACAAAGGAATGCGCGGGCAAATCATATACTCGCACAGTACCGCATAGAATGAGAAGAACAGCATCAGCCCGCGAGGAGTTATTTCGTGAAGATCTTCACCCGCATTGCCGCAACCATCACCGCAGCACTCGTTTCGTTCTTTGTTGCAACCCCAGCGTTTGCGCACGGTGGCGAGAAGCACGACCCAGCCGCTGAGTTTTCGGCCGCGGGCCAGCCTGTAGACGTGGTCGCAATTCTCATTGTCGGCGCAGTGCTTCTCTTTGTTGTGCTGCTGACCGCGCAGCTTGTCGGCAACCTCTTCGAGAAGTCGGGCAAATAAGCCAATGACCGTGGCACAGTCGCTCATCGCGCTCGAACTCGATACGCTCGAACTTGAAATTGACGACGCAATTCTGACCGTCACGGTCAACCGTCCGGCGGTGTTGAACGCGCTCTCGCCCGCGGTAATCGACGAGTTGCGCCAGGTGTTTGGCGCGCTGCGCGAGACGCTCGGCAAGCCTGGCGATAACGCAGAAGAAACTGCCCCAGACTGGTCGGTTCGCGGAGTTGTATTGACCGGCGCTGGCGAGAAAGCCTTCGTGGCGGGGGCTGACATCTCTGTGATGAGAAATATGACTCCAGCAGAGTCTCACGATTATTCTGAGCGCACCCAAGAACTCACCTCATGGCTCGAGAGCCTGCAGGTGCCCGTGGTGGCAGCCGTGAACGGCTTTGCGCTCGGCGGCGGCTGTGAACTAGCGATGGCCTGCGACTTTATTATCGCATCTGAGAACGCAAGCTTCGGGCAGCCCGAGGTTGCGCTCGGGCTCATCCCAGGCTTCGGCGGCACTGTGCGCCTCACACAGTACGTAGGTATCGCAGCTGCCCGGGAGCTGATTCTCACCGGCCGTCGAATCGACTCGGCCGAGGCCCTGCGCCTCGGGCTCGTGCTGCGAGTGCTGCCCGATGCCGCTGCGGTTCGGGCCGCGGCTCGAGACAGCCTCAGCCTCGCTGCAGCCCAGTCACCGGCAGCGGTGGCGAGCGCAAAGCAGACCACGCGAGCAGTACGGTCGCTCTCGACCGACGACGGCCTCGCCTATGAGGCAGAAGCTTTCGCCGACCGCTTTGGTACCCCTGACATGCTCGAGGGCACCGCGGCCTTTCTTGAAAAGCGCCGCGCGCAGTTTATCGGCCGCTAACCAAGTAGCGCCGCGCGATCGGCGAGAGCCGATTTCGTGCGACCACTACTGCAGTGTGACCGCTACGACTGCAGCGAAGCCGTTACCGGGTCTCGCACCACGCGGAACGTCGCGACGAGCGGGTCGGCTGATCCTCGCACGACACCGGTCGGTGACGCGGCAACCGCCTGCAGAAATGTCACCGTCTCTTCGGTGATCTCTTCGCCCGGCACGAGGTTCGGAATACCTGGCGGGTAGGCAGCGAGCGTATCAGCAGAGACTCTGCCAATTGCTTGATGTGCGGTGACGACAACGCTCTCTGCGAAGTAGGCGGCACGCGGCAGCATACGCAGAGTTCCCGCTGCGGGCAGCGATGGAAACTCGGTTGCCTTGTCGGCCTGGCCCGCGCGGCGCATGGCATCCGCCTCATCTGCCACAGCGCACAGCGCGGTCATCATGCGGTCAACATCGGGGGTGGCGAGCGCCCCGATCACGGCGACGATCGACGTGGCGGCCGACATTTCAAAGAACACATTGTGCTCGACGATGAGACGATCGCGCACCCAGTGCCCGCTCTGCCCGAGTTTCGACACGTCAATGGGTACACGTAGCCGATCGGTTGCAACGATATCGGGAAACTCATCAAAGTGATCGCTGATGATCGAAAGGCGATCGTCGGCGCGCACCTGCTCACGCAGTTGTTCGGCGCAGCGCAGCGACTCCCCGATCTTCTCGGTGCCCAGCACGAGCGCACGACGCGCAAGATCGAGCGAACCCATGAGAATAGCGCTTGCCGAGGTTGAAGCAGTCATTGTGTAGGCGCGGTCGATGAGCGGCTCGAGCACGTCGGCAAACGGGCCCTCGCCGAGGTGCAGCATTGAAGCCTGGGTCAGCGCGCCCGCCAGCTTGTGGGTGCTCGAGATCACAATGTCAGCGCCCAACCTGGCTGGCGACTCTGGCAGATCAGGGTGAAACCCGAAGTGCGCTCCCCAGGCACCGTCGACGATAAGCGCGACGCCGTGCGAGTGAGCAACGTCTGCCAGACCGCGCACGTCTGCGGTCGAGCCGAAGTAGCTGGGCGAGACAACGTATACGCTCGCGGGCTTACGGCCGTGCTCGATTTCGTCCCTGATCGCTCCGTCGAGGCGCTCAGGGGTGAGCCCGTGGGCGATGCCGTGTCGTTCGTCGACGCTGGGGGCGACGAAGGCTGGAATGAGGCCACCGAGCAGCACGCCATCGGTGAAGCTCGAGTGCGAGCTTCGCTGCATCAGCACGCGCTCGCCCAGCCCGCGCACCGCGAGCGCCGCTGTGCGGTTGCCCTGCGACGCGCCGTTGGTTAGCCACCACACGCGACGGGCGCCCCAGGCCTCAGCCGCGAGCTGCTGAGACTGCTCACGCGAACCGTTCTCGCCGAGGTCGATACCGTCGAGCATGAGTGGCACGTCGTAGTTGACAAGCTTCTCGCCGTACACTTCGGCAAGATGACCGCCCCCCTGATCGGCGGTGCCGCCGTGGCCGGGAACCATGACTTGCAGCGGCTCGCTCTCCGCGAGGCGCTGAATTGACTCGACATAGGGCACACGGCTCTGATCCATGTGTGTTATTTTCTCGCGTCTTCGCGGTCAGAGGAACCCCGAATGCCCTGCCGTTGCTACATATATACTATGTAGCAGATTTGCACTTTTACCCACTTTGCTCCATAGGAAATGAGGTTCGCGATGCTCGACCCGCGCCAACTTCAGGCGCTTTCAGCGGTGGCCTCCGAGGGCTCGGTCGCCCGCGCCGCCGTGAGGCTCGGCTGGAGCCAACCGACAGTCGACTATCACCTGAAGGCCCTCGACCGCCTCGTCGGATCGCCACTCATCACACGTTCGAGCCGCGGCAGTGCGCTCACTGCAGCCGGTTCGCTCATGCTCGAACGCGGCACCACCATTCTCGCGCTCTCCGATCGCGCGCTCACCGATGTGCGCGATTTTTCAAAGGTGGGCAAGGTGCGGCTGCGTTTCGGGTCGTTTCCTACCGCCGCCGCACGGTTGCTGCCCGGTGTCGCGCATCGTCTTCGCGACGTCGGTATCGAGCTCGACGCGGTGCTCGAAGAAATCGCCCCACTCGTCGCGCGAGTCAATCAGCACACGCTCGACGCCGCCCTCGTCTACACGGCGAGCGGGTACAATCTGCCGTTCAGACGCGGGGTTCGCACGATCCCACTTCTCACCGACCCGCTCTTGCTCGCACTCCCCGCCCACCATTGGGCCGCGGGCACACAGCGCTTCGACCGAGACTCGCTGCTAGAACTCGATGACTCGCCCTGGGTGTTCAGCGCGACCCCCGGAGACACACTCGATGACGTGGTGCGAGATGCATTCGCCGGCCGCCGCTTCGAGGTAGCCGTGCGCACCGACGACTATTCCGTTGCCCTCGGCATGGTGGCAGCAGGCATGGGTATTGGGCTCGTGCCGCGCCTCGCCTCAGCGAACCCCCCGGAGGGAGTGGCGCTTCGCCCAATTGAAGACGGCCGCTTCGCCCGAGAGATCTTGCTCGCGGTTGCCGCGGTTCGCGGCGAACCCTCACCGGCGGTACGACAGCTCGCCGAAGCTGTTCGCCGCACCATCGAAACGCTCGGCTGAGCCCTCCCCCGACTGCAGGGAAAGGTATCGTCCGCTAGTGCGCCTGTGTCGCGGTGAGCGACTGCTCCCCCGCAGGCTTCTCCTCGGTGATGAAGAACGCGAACACCACGCCAAGCGTTGCTGTCGCCCCACCCAGCAAGAACGCGACACGGGTGCCAGCCGCAAGTGCGTGCGCGTCAAGCGCCTCTGGCGAGCCGGCAACGCCCGCAGCAACAATCGTCATCACCGTCACGAACAGAGCCGTACCTGCAGCACCGGCAACCTGCTGCACCGTCGAGATGATTGCGCTGCCGTGCGAGGCGAGGCTGTGCGGCAGCGACCCCAGCGAGACAGAAAAGAGCGGAGTGAACACGCCAGCAAGCCCGATGCTGAGCAACATGTGCGTCGCCACCACCTGCCAGATCGAAGTCGTGTCGGTGAACAGCCCCATGCTCCACAGTGCGATCGCGGTCACGACCATGCCGGGTACCAGCAGAAAACGTGCGCCTCGCGCGTCAACGATGCGCCCGACGATGGGCCCGAGCAGACCCATGAGCAGGCCGCCAGGGAGCAGCGCGAGCCCTGATTGCAGGGTTTCATAGCCGAGCACGTCTTGCACATAGATTGGCAGCAGAATGAGGCTTCCAAAGAGCGCGATAGAAGCAAACACGAAAAGGATCACCGAGAGCGCATACGGCTTCACTTTGAAGGTGCGCAGGTCAAGCAACGCACTGTCTGCCCTCTGCAGGTGCAGCTGACGCCACACGAACAGCGCGAGCGACACGATGCCGATGCCAATCGGGATAGCTGGCTCGATGGTCGCACCACCATTCGCGCGCTCGCCGATCACGCTCAGCCCGTAGACCACGCCACCAAATCCAAGCGCCGAGATGCACACCGAAAGCACATCAATTCGGGCAATCTTCTGCTCGCCCACATTTGGCATACGCAGCATACCCAGCACCAGCGCGGTCACCGCGATGGGCAGCATAAAAATGAAGAGCCAGCGCCAATCGAGCCACTGCAAGATCAGCCCCGATACCGTTGGCCCGAGGGCTGGCGCGACCGATATCACAATCGCGATTCGCCCCATCAGCTGGCCCCGATGGTTCTCGGGAACAAGTGTCGCCACCGAGGTCATCAAGAGCGGCATCATAATCGCCGTGCCGCTTGCCTGAACCACTCGGCCGAGCAGCAGCACCCCGAAGCCGGGGGCAGCGGCTGAGATCAGGGTGCCTGCGGTGAACAAACTCATCGCGGTAATGAAGAGCGCCCGCGTCGTGAGCCGCTGAATCAGCATGCCCGTAATCGGAATCACGATGCTCATAGTCAGCAGAAACGCAGTAGTCAACCATTGCCCCGCTGCCGCACTAATGTGCAGATCTGCCATAAGTTTAGGCAGTGCTACGCCCATGATGGTCTCGTTAAGAATCACCGTGAAGGCGCTGCCAAGCAACAGCCAGATGGCAAGCTGTTCACGGGGTCCGAACTGTTGTGCGCCCTCTGCGGGCTGAGAAGTAGGCATAAGAGTTCTATGTTACACGGCGATGTTCTCGCGGTGGCGGCTCGCGAGCGACGCTGGCTATTCGAAGGGATCGCGCAGGCGAGAGAGAAACGCTTTCGTTTCTTCGCGCAGCGGGGCTTCGAAGATCTGCTCTGGCGGCCCCTGTTCGATGAGTTTGCCGTCTTTCAGGTAGACCACTCGATCGGCGACGCGCCTGGCAAACGACATCTCGTGCGTTGCCATCACGATCGTCGTGCCCTGCGCCTTCAGATCGCGCACGAGGTCGAGCACCTCGCCCACGAGTTGCGGGTCGAGCGCGCTCGTAATCTCGTCAAGCAGCAGAAGTTCAGGATCAGTGGCGATTGCGCGAGCAATCGCCACTCGCTGTTGTTGGCCGCCAGAGAGACGATCGGGGTACTCGCGCGCTTTATCGGCAAGGCCGATTCGGTCAAGCAGCGCAAGACCGGTGCGTTCGGCATCGCTTCGCGACGTGCGAAACACCTGCCTGGCCGCGAGCGTGACGTTGTCGAGCACGCGCATGTGCGGGAAGAGGTTGTAGTGCTGAAACACCACGCCGATGCGCGCCCGCACTCGATCCGCGTCAACGCGCGGGTCGGTGATATCGAGCGTGTCGCCACTCTTTCCGTTCAGCAGGATCTGGCCATCGTCGACCTGCTCGAGCAGGTTGATGGTCTTGAGCAGCGTCGACTTGCCAGAGCCAGAGGCGCCGATGAGCACCACCACCTCGTGACGCCCGACCTCGAGATCAATGCCGTCGATCACCGTGTGCTCGCCGAAACGCTTCACCACACCGGCAAGCTGCAGCACTGGCTGAGTCGCGAGGCTCTCGTTCGCAGCGGTTTGCGTCGCACTCATACTGCTCCGCCAATCTGCTCCCGACGTTGCGCTCGCGCAGTGACCCAGTCGGTTACCCGGATGAACGGCCACGAGAGCAGCACGAAAAGCACACCCGCAAGCACGTAGGGCGTGAAGTTGTAGCTCGAAGCCACCTCGATCTGCGCGGCACGAACGGCATCGACAGCGCCCAGCACCGAGATCAGACCAACGTCCTTCTGCATCGACACGAAGTCGTTCATGAGCGCAGGCGTGACTTTGCGAATCGCCTGCGGCATGATCACGAGACGCAGCGTTTTTGCGTGGCTGAGACCAAGGGAGCGCGCGGCAAGACGTTGCGACGGGTGCACGGCTTCGATGCCCGCACGAAGCACCTCGGACACGTACGCCGAATAGGTAAGAATCAGCGCGATCGTGCCCCAGAACTGCGCAGGCATGCGCCCGGTCAGCTCAAGCCCCGGCACGCCGAACCCGACGATGTACAGCACGAGCAGCAGCGGCATCCCGCGAAACAGGTCGGTGTATCCGGCCGCCAATAGCCGCAGCGGAGTGAAGACCGCCCCGCGTAGGGTTCTCGTGATGGCAAGCAGCGTACCGAATATGGCGACGCCGAGCACCGATACCGCGAGCACCTGAACGTTGAGCCAGAGCCCTTTGATCACGCGCGGAAACGCGTCGGCCGCGACCCCGAAGTCGAAGAACGATGCCTGCACCTTCGCCCACCCCGGGCTACCCGCCAGTAGCAGCGCGAGCAGGGCCGCGAACACGAGCGTGCTCAGCACGCTCACGAGGAGCGAGCGGCGCCCTCGGGTACGCCGAAATGCGCGACGTTCAAGCTCGAGCTCACTCGGCTGAAACGTGCGCGCCTCGGGCGACGAAGCGTTGGCTGTCACTATGAATGCGACCTCGGCTACTTCAGGAACGGAGCGCCCTGGTCTGCGAGCCAGGTCTGTTCGAGTTCGTCGAGGGTTCCGTCAGCGCGCAGCGCGTCCAGTGCCGCGCTGACCTCAGCGGTCAGCGACGAGTCCTTTGGCAGCACGAATGCGAATGCGTCACCTGCCGCAGCATCGAGCTGCCCCACGATCACGCCATCACCCTCGAGCTGCGCGTCACGCACATAGAAGGCGGTCGGCAGATCAACCACGAGCGCGTCAATCTGACCGTTTTGCAGCGCGGTCACCGCGTCAACGTTGTCGTTGAACACCTGCACGTCGCTGCTCGGGGCGATGACCTCTTCAGCGGCCTTCAACGAGGTGGTGCCACTCATCACGCCGATAACGGCGTCTTTCAGATCGGCGATGCTCGTTGCCGCTGCGGCCTCGGTGCCCTTCGCCGCAACCACAGTCTGGGTGGTCTCGTAGTAGGGCGACGAAAAGTCGACTGCCTTGGCACGTTCAGGGGTTACCGAGAACTGCTGAATGTTCAGGTCGAAATCCTTGGGCCCCGGGGCGATCGCAGTGTCAAAGGTGCTGCGCACCCACACCACTTCATCTTTCGCGTAGCCGAGCTGTTCTGCGACAGCGTACGCAACGGCGGCTTCAAAGCCCTCCCCGTTCTCGGGGTCGTTGTCGATCACCCACGGCGCGAATGCTGGTTCGCCGGTCGCGACGGTCAACTTGCCCTCCGTAACCGGGCCAACCTCTCCCGTCGCTGCAGCTTCGCCCCCGGTCTCGGTGGATCCGCTCGCGCAGGCGGTCAGTGCCAACGCCGCAACGATGCCTGCGGCCGCGATCGCCGCGAACCGGGTGTATGCACGCATGTGAATGCTCCTCACTTCAAAGTTTGAACGGGTTAAGCCTACGGTGCACTGTTGGTCGGCTCTGCAACACGAGTCACACAGTGTCATACGCGACGAGCGCTAGCGGCGTTCGTCTCCTGCAATGATGGTTCGGGCGCAGCGGCCCGCACCGTTTTCGACGAGCTCAGCGAGCGCAGAATCTGGGTCGCGCGCGGTGATGTCGAAGAAGGCCAGGTCGGCGAGCGCACCAACCCCGAGCTGACCGATGCGTTTCTTGCCCACGTGCAGCCCGAGTGCGGTTGCCCCGCC
>JAPXTT010000003.1:0-15872 GCA_033812395.1 Leucobacter sp.
AGAATCGAGTCGACGACGAGGGCCTCTAGCCGGGCATCCCAGAGCCCGCGGGCTTCCGCAGCTCGTGCATAGACATCGGCAGCCGCAAAAGCTACGTCACGAGAATAGTGCAGCACCGCCTCGCGCAGTGGTTCGCTTCGGGGTGCGACGCGATCCTCGACAACGGTCACAACCACACGAATCAGCTGCAACGTCTCTTGCAGGCTGATACTACGAAGTAATTCACGTGGTGCGGCACTGAAGACGTCGCTTGCAATCCACGGGGTAGTTGCCGGGTCTTCGTACCATTGAATGAACGAGCTGATGCCGCTTTGCGCAACCAAACCAATTGCGCTGCGCCTGCCAGGTGGCATCTCGCTATACCACGGTAGCGTTTCTTCGAGCCGTGTAATCGTGGTGGTGGCGAGCTCACCGGCAATCGTTCTTAGCCAGGCGAGCTCGCGCTCTTTTGTCTGCTGCATCGGTGCTCCGTTGTGCTCCGTTCATCTCCGAGAGGAGATTAGGCTTCTCCGCCCGCACCGCCGGTGGTTCCGGCGTTGACGTCGAGTAGACGGTACTTGCGCGCGGCTTCAAGCGCAACCGATGCGTCGATCTTGCCGAGTGCGGCGAGGCGCTGTAGCACACGCACCACAACCGATTCACGATCGATAGCGAAATATCGACGGGCAGCTGCGCGAGTGTCGCTGAACCCAAAACCATCAGCGCCGAGCACGCTGTAGTCGCCGGGCACAAACTGCCTGATTTGGTCGGGCACATCGGTTGCCCAATCGCTTACCGCAACCACGGGACCCTCTGCACCCACGAGCTTCTCGGTGAGGTATGGCACACGCGGCGTATCGTCAGGGTGCAAGAAATTGTGGCGTTCGGCCGCGAGCCCGTCACGACGCAGTTCGCTCCACGAGGTAACGCTCCACACGTCTGCCGAGACATTCCAGTCTTCGGCGAGCAGTCGCTGGGCCTCGATGGCCCAGGGCACTGCGACACCAGATGCAAAGATCTGTGCGGGGGTGTTGCCCTTGGGGGCCACGCTTACTCGATGTATGCCGCGAACGATGCCATCAACATCGGTGCCCTCAGGCTCGGCGGGATGAACGATCGGCTCGTTATACACCGTGATGTAGTACATCACATTGGGGTCGGGGTGGTGCCCACCGTACATGCGCTCTATGCCGCTGCGCATGATGTGCCCGACTTCGTACCCGTAAGCAGGGTCGAATGAAACCACGGCGGGGTTCGTGTTCGACAGCACGAGCGAGTGACCGTCTGCGTGCTGCAGGCCCTCACCGGTGAGTGTTGTGCGCCCAGCGGTAGCGCCGATCATGAAGCCGCGAGCCATCTGATCTCCTGCGGCCCAGATTGCGTCGCCGGTGCGCTGGAAGCCGAACATCGAGTAAAAGATGTAGATCGGAATCAGTGGTTGACCGTGGGTCGAATATGAGGTGCCGACTGCGGTGAACGCGGCCGCGGCCCCGGCTTCGTTGATACCGACGTGAATCAGTACGCCCTGCGGGCTCTCTTTGTAGGCGAGCAGGAGTTCGCGGTCGACAGAGGTGTAGTTCTGCCCGTGGGGGTTGTAGATCTTTGACGTTGGAAAGTAGCTGTCCATGCCGAAGGTGCGAGCCTCATCAGGAATGATCGGCACAAATCTCGGGCCGAACTCCTTGTCGCGCATGAGGTCTTTCAACAGGCGAACCAACACCATAGTGGTTGCTGCCTCTTGAGTGCCGGTGCCCTTCGCAGCGATGGCGTAGTTCTTTGCCTCAGGCAGCTGCAGCTCGACGTGTTTCGTGCGTCTCTCTGGCAAGAAACCGCCGAGGGTTTCACGCCGACTCTGCATGTACTTGATTGCCGGGTCGTTGGCACCTGGGTGGTAATACGGTGGGTGATACGGATCGGCTTCGAGCTGCTCGTCGGTGATCGGGATGCGCATGGTGTCGCGAAAGCGCTTCAGATCGTCAAGCGTCATCTTTTTCATTTGGTGAGTTGCGTTGCGCCCCTCGAAGTGGGGGCCGAGCCCGTAACCCTTCACCGTCTTCGCAAGAATGACAGTCGGGCGACCCTTGTGCTCCATTGCTGCCTTGTAAGCCGCGTATACCTTGCGGTAGTCGTGGCCGCCACGACGTAGCTGCCAGATCTGTTCATCGGTGTAGTTCTCGACGAGGGCGAGCGTGCGCTCATCTTTGCCGAAGAAGTGGTTGCGCACGTACGCGCCGTTCTCAGCTTTGTAGGTCTGGTAATCGCCGTCTGGGGTGGTGTTCATGACGTTCAGCAGAGCGCCACTGGTATCACGATCGAGCAACTCGTCCCATTCGCGACCCCAGATCACCTTGATGACGTTCCAGCCAGCGCCACGGAAGTAGCTTTCGAGTTCTTGAATGATCTTGCCGTTGCCGCGAACGGGGCCATCAAGACGCTGCAGGTTGCAGTTGATCACAAAGGTGAGGTTGTCGAGACCCTCATTTGCAGCAACCTGTAGCTGACCGCGGCTTTCGACCTCATCCATTTCACCGTCACCAAGAAACGCCCAAACATGCTGGTCAGAGGCGTCTTTGATTCCACGGTTTGTCAGGTACTTGTTGAGTTGAGCCTGGTAAATCGCGTTGATTGGCCCGAGCCCCATCGACACTGTTGGAAACTGCCAGAAATCAGGCAGCAGACGGGGGTGTGGGTAACTGGGCAGACCGCCACCCGCATGAGAGTGCTCTTGACGGAAGCCATCAAGCTGATCTTCGCTCAAGCGACCCTCGAGAAACGCGCGGGCGTAAATACCGGGAGATGCATGGCCCTGAATAAAAATCTGATCACCGCCGCCTGGGTGATCTTGGCCACGGAAGAAATGGTTGAAGCCGACCTCGTACAGCGAGGCCGCAGAACCATAGGTCGAGATGTGGCCACCGACGCCGATACCGGGTGCCTGCGCGCGGTGCACCGTGACCGCGGCGTTCCAACGAAGCCAGCGACGATAGTTTCGCTCTAGCTCTTCGTCGCCCGGAAATGCCGGCTCGTCTTCAGAAGCAATTGTGTTCACGTAGTCGGTGGTGGGCACCTGCGGAACATTCAAGTGCAACTGACGACTACGAGCCAGCAGGCTCGTCATGATCTCTCGACCGCGCGCCGCGCCGCGTTCGTCTACGACCGCATCAAGCGACTCAACCCACTCGCTGGTTTCTTGCGGGTCGATGTCGTTGCTTTCTGGCGCGTACGGATCCTCTGTGTTCACAGCCACGATTTTGCTCCTTCACGAGTGCCATGCTGACATTGGTACTTGCAGCACGAACATGGCATCACCGATAGATGACACCGATTCCAGACTATCGAAAACCGACGACATTTTTGCGCAAATCGCTGCACGGCCTGTTGGCACCATCCAAAAGGGGCAATACTGTCTGGTCTTGGAGCTGGGGTATAGATTTTCTCAACCCTCTGTGTGGCAGTTGCCCTGTCTCAACACGTAACAAGATTGAAGACTAGAGATGTTGCAAGTGGTGGGCCCTGCCGGGATCGAACCGACGACATCCACGGTGTAAACGTGGCGCTCTACCAGCTGAGCTAAAGGCCCTCACATCGAAGATCTAAACCGAAAAGATTCAGGCCCGCGAAGCGAACGAATTCAAGCATAGTGGGTATTTCGGGTGCGGTTTGACCAAATAACGCAAGTCACCGTCGAATAGTGACGAGATCGCCCCTGTAACCGCACCCGAAACCCAACTCGAGAAACGTCTACAGGGGCGCAACTGCCTCACGATACGCAGCGAAATCGCGGGCTTCGCCCGGCGAAGTCTCAAACGAAGCTAAGACCTTACGATCTGTGCCAATAATTACCGTCGCACGTGTTGCGATGCCACGCTCCTCAACAAACGCACCGAACTCGCGTGCTACCGCACCGTGTGGCCAGAAATCCGAGAGAATCGAGAATTCATAGCCTTCCTGTTCTGCCCAAACCTTGAGCGAGAACACCGAATCGACCGACACACCCACGAGGCGTACCTTTGCATCGTTGAACACAGCCAGGTTGTCGCGCAGCTCGCACAGTTCACCGGTACAGATGCCAGAGAACGCGAGCGGAAAGAACACGAGCGCGACGGGGCCCTCAGCAACCAATTCTGAGAGCGTGAGTTCTTCGCCGTGCTGGTTCGAAAGCGTGAAATCTGGGGCTACTTCGCCGACTTGAATTACCATTCTGACTCCTAATTGAGGTGTGCCAACAGTCTATTTGGCAGGTATTGGGTCTGCAGCACGTTACCCTCTATCTCATGGCAAAACTGCATTTTCGCTACGCCGCGATGAACGCTGGCAAGAGCACCGCGCTACTGCAGGTCGCGCATAACTATGAGAGCCTCGACAAACGAATGATGCTCGTGAAGCCAGCTGTTGATCTCAAAGGCGGTGCCCGTATTGTGTCACGCCTCGGTGTCGAGAGTCCCGTCGATTTTCTCTGGGCTGACGGTGTAGAGCTACCTGTCGAGGGCGCAGACCTCGACGTGATCCTTGTAGATGAAGCACAGTTTCTCACGCCTCATCAGGCCGACGCCCTGCTCGACATCGCAGTGCGTGTCGGAGTTACGGTGATTGCCTATGGTCTGCGCACCGATTTTCGTGGCGACAGTTTTCCGGGTGCGGCAAGGCTCCTGTGTATTGCTCACGAAATTGAAGAGATTCGAACGCTCTGCAGATGCGGTTCAAAGGCGACCATGAATTTGCGCAGGGTTGATGGGGTGCCCGTGTTTGCTGGCAATCAGGTCGCAATTGATGACGGCACGGTAGAGTACGAGTCTGTTTGCGCAAAGTGCCATGCTCGTTATCGAGAAGAGGCGGGAGCTGAGGCCGCCTGGGGTTAAAGCTTCACGTTCGCATTCAAAACGATAGGCTCAAAACCATGACTGCTTCGATGCCGAACACTTACTTTGTTGCTCTTGGCAACGGTCGATACCTGCCCACAGGGCTCGCAGGTGGTGCTTGGCGTGATGATGAGCTGCACCTGGCTCCTGTGGCCGGCCTGATGATTCATCACCTCGAGCGCTGGCGCGAAGCAAACGCTCACCCCACACTCTCCTTCAGCCGTTTTACTTTTGAGGTGCTTGGCCAGATTGGGCGCCAAGAGATTTCGCTCAGCACCGAGGTAGTCAGGCCTGGCCGCACCATTGAACTGGTTGAGACAACTGCGGTTATTGGTGATCGTGCCACAATTCGCGCCCGAGGGTGGCTGCTGCAACGTTCTGACACTGCAGACATCGCCGGCAATGAGTTTGCGCCGATGCCTGAACCCAGCGACTGCGATGACGCATCATCACTATTGGAGTGGCCCGGTGGTTTTATCAGTAGCATCAGTGCGGTTCAGGCGCCCGGCCGACGGCCAGGCCGAGCCAGGGCATGGCTGAGCAGCGAGTACGATCTTGTCGCGGGTGAACCCTCGCAGCCACTTGCCGAGTATTCGAAGTTGCTCGACGCCGCGAACGGCATTGCGGTTCGACAGGCGCCTGAAGAATGGATATTTCCGAACGTCGATCTCACGCTGCACTTTTTCGGGCGGCCGACCGGGCGCCGTGTGGGGCTTGATACTCGTGTCGCCTTTGGGGCTGAGGGCATCGGTGTTTCGAGCAGTGTGATGCACGACGAGAATGGACCTGTTGGCACCATTCACCAGTCGCTGACGCTGCGGCGTCTGGCATAGCCAAATCTCAGATTATTCGCTGAGCGCGAAGTCAACTGCCGCCTCGATGTGCAGCTTTGCTGTCGGAAACACTGGTACCGGGCTGTCACTCTCAGAAATCAGCAGTTCGATTTCGGTGCACCCGAGAATGATCCCTTCTGCTCCCTCTGCCACGAGTGACGCAATGATCCGCTGAAACTCTCTGCGCGTTGCCTCACTGCACACTCCGAGCGCGAGTTCTTCGAAGATCGCACGGTGCACAGTGTTGCGATCCTCGCTTTCAGGCACAACCACATCGACACCGTGCGATGCGATTCGGTCGCGATAAAAATCTTTCTCCATGGTGAAGGCGGTGCCGAGTAACCCAATTTTCTTGAGCCCTTTCGAGGTGACTGCTGCGCCAGCAACGTCACCGATGTGCAGCACCGGTACCTGCACCACCGACTGCACGTGATCGATCAGCAGGTGCATCGTGTTCGTGCAGATGAGCACGATATCTGCACCGGCCAGCTCAAGATTTCGGGCACTCTCAGCCAAGATCTCTGCAGCGTCTGCCCACCGATCGGCCTTCTGCAGGTCACTGATCTGCTGAAAATCGAGTGAGGTGAGCACAATTTTCGCGCTGCTCAACCCGCCAAGGCGTTCGCGAACAATCTCGTTTGCTTCGCGGTAATAGACAGCCGTCGATTCCCAGCTCATGCCGCCGATCATTCCGATGGTTTTCATTGCATGCTCGCTTTCGTGGGCTGTCTGGGCACCATTCAAGCGAAGCGGATCGCGACAACCAACACAAGCGAAAATCGGTGAGGCGAGGTGTAAGAGTGGCTTATGTGACTGGGTGCTGGGTGCTCCTAAGCAGTGCGCAATTTAGGGGTGAGCGTGTTCGATGTGCGCCACAACCTTGTCAGTGAATGCTTGTTTTGGTACGAAGCAAAGCAGCAGCGCAGCAACAATCGCGGTCACGCCGCACACCGCCCAGACTGTGAAGTATCCGCTGAGCGAGCCAGCAGTTTCTTCGCCTGAGACAGCTGTGCCGCTTATTCCGTGCATGAGTGCCATACCGAATACCGCCGAAGCTATCGCGCCGCCAACGGTTTTCACCGAGTTTGTCAGCCCAGTAGCGACGCCCGTCTGTGTGTGTGGTGCAGCAGAAGCGGCTGCTGCGGGGAGTGCCGCGACCAGTGCGCCCGAACCAATGCCGGCGATCACCATGTTGGTGACCACCTGCGAGTAGCTGTCGTGCATCGGTAGAAACATGAGGTACCCAACGGCAACCAGCAGAGCTGCGCAGATGAGTGTGATTCGAGGGGTGAGCAGGCGGGCCGCGAGTGGAAAGATGAGCGCACCCGTGATCATGCCGATGAGGTATAGGCCAATGATGAGCGAGGTAGCAAAGCCTGAGGTGCCGAGCCCGTACCCATACACCGCAGGGTCTGTGCGTGCGAATGTCGACAGCGGTGCTTGTGCGCCGAGCACGCTTACCCCGAATAGGCCCGCGGTGAGAAACACAGGGGCGAGCGCGGGGGAGCGAAACATGCGAACGTCGATCAGCGGGTCTGGGTGTCGTAGCTCATAGAACGCGAAGGGCACCACAAGCAACAACCCGAGCATTGTCACTATCCAAGCGAAAGGATCGGCGAAGCCGTTGAGGCGCAGCAGACTGAGGCCGCCGGTGAATGCCAGCAGAGCAAGCGAGATGAGGGTGAGCCCGACATAGTCGAGATTTCCGCCTGCGAGCTGCGTCGACTCTTTCACGCCGAAGTGAATCACGAAGAAACAAGCGACGACAAGCAAAGCTGGCACGAGCAACACAACCCACAGTGGCAGCGTGTCGACCAGCTGCCCGCCAAGAAGTGCGCCGAAAATGGCGCCGGTCTCGAGCATCGCGACGAGAATGCCCGCGGCGCGTGCGGTGAGTAGCGAACTGCCGTCTCGCCCGCGGCTGCGCGACCAGATGATTGCGATTTCAAGGGGGAGCCATACGGTGTAGAAGCCCTGCAGAGTCCAGGCGATGAGAAATACTGCAAACGAGTCAGTGAACGGCAGCGCAAGAGATGCGACCGCGGTGAACCCGGTAGACCACAGCAGCATGCGTTTGTGCCCGAACATGTCGCCCAGCTTCGCGAACGCGGGCAACACGAGCGCTGAGAACATCAGTTGCGTGCCTTCGAGCCAGTTTACGTCGGCATCATGAATATCAAGATGGCGAGCGATGTCAGTGAGCATCGGCGTGTAGTAGCCCTGTAGCAGGCCGCTCGTGAACTCTACAAAAGCGAGAAACCCGACAATGCCAGCGAGAGATCCGAGTCGCACTCGGGTCTGGGTCGGCTTGTGGGCGGTATTTGCGTGACCTGATGCGCTCATGCCGGTAGCCCCTCGATCAGTGTGCGATGAAATAGTTCGCCCCGCTCGAGCTCGCTGATGGCGACTCGTTCATCGACACCGTGAATAGCGGCGCGCTGTTCGGCATTCATCATGAGTGGGGCGAAACGATACGTGTGTGCACAGTACTTGTGAAAGTATCTCGAATCTGTGGCGGCCATCGTGACGTACGGCACTGTGATGGCTTCGGGGTGAGAAGTGCGCACGGCCTTCGTGATCAGTGCAAACTGTGCGCCGTCGCTTGGCGACTCTGGTGAAGCGTCGTTGCCCTCAAGCACCTCAACCGTTACCTGCTTGTCGGCGATCGTTTTTCTCACCCTTCGTGCGGTGCCCTCAACGGTTTCGCCGAGCGCGAGCCGAAGGTTCACTGTGGCGCTTGCTTGTGATGGCAAGACGTTGTTGGCGGTGCCGCCAGAGAGTCTGGTCGGCGCGATCGTGGTGCGCACCATGGCGGCGGCCTCGCCGCCAATTGCAGCGAACACCTGAGCGTTCAGCCAAGGCCATGCAGCGAGAGTACGGTAGAGCATGCGACCTACGCCGCTTGATCGCGACGAAAAGAGTCGAAGCATTCGCGGGATCGCCCGAGGCGTTATCGCTCGAAATGTGCTTGGGGTGAGCTTAGTCACAGCGCGTGCAACTCGGCCCACTGTGGTGAACGTAGGCGGCACCGATGAGTGTCCCCCCTCACTGCGGGCTGAGATGCGTATGGTTGCGATGCCCTTCTCACCGACCCCCACCATCGCTGCGGTTCCCATAACGAATGGCAACGGCGCGTCTGTGACAGCCCCGCCTTCGTCGAGCACAATCCAGGGTGTGATGCCGCGTTCGTGCAGGGTGTCTGCAATGCGCTTACCAGCCTCGCCAAAGGTCTCTTCATTGCCGCCTAAAGAGAGGTAGATATCTCGGGCAGGGGTGAAACCCGCGGCGAGTAGATTCTCAACCGCATCGAGCAACACAACCAGTGGCCCCTTGTCATCAAGCGCCCCTCGGCCGTACACAAAGCCATCTGAGATGCGCCCCTCAAATGGCGCAAAGCTCCACGGGTCGCTCTCATCTACGGGAACGACATCATAGTGCGCCATGAGTACCGCGGGAGCAGACTCGTGCCCTGATCCTTTCCAGTGAAACAGCAAGCCAAAATCGGTGATGCGTTCGCGTTCGAGTCGCTTGTGTATCAGTGGATACAACGTTTCGAGCAGCGTGACGAACCCCTCGAAAGGGGCGTTTCCACGCGCCTCGAGTTCTGCCGATACCGTGGGTAACTGAATCATCTGTGACAGACGCGCTGCAATGTCAGAGCGCGGCGATGCGTTCGAGGCCATGCCAAAATCGTAGTGATAAATGGGGGCCCGATCTATATTGCCGCGCTCTGGCGTGTCTTGCAGAATCGCGAAGTTGTTTGCCGACTAGTGCTTGTGCTCAGATCCCACCCAGCTAGGCAACATCTTCACCACTTGCGCTGCCACTACATCGACATCGGCTGGGTGCTCACTTCGAAGCCACCCGACGATGATCGCAAGCGTACCCGATGCGAGAAATCTCGCAGCGAACTCTGGTTGAACCGTCGAGGGAGCAACCGTGGCAAGCAAGGGAGCCCAAGCGTCAGCTATGATCTCGCAGACCGCCCATTCTGCGCTCACTACTGCAGTGTTTCCGAGTACAGCCGAATAAAGATGTCGATGCGTCTCAAACTCGGAAAGTAAAAACTTCACCGCGGCAAATGACTCTGTGGGAGTGTCTGTCTGGTCGTAATGCGCACGAACCAGCTGTACCGCGACGTCGCCGATGTCGTTGAACTGCGAATAGAAGCTGCTTCGACTCAGGCTCGCTTCAACAACCACTGAAGACACGCTGAGCTCGCCGCCACGCTCGCTGAGTCGCTCAATGGCAGAAATAATTGCGGCTCGCGTTCTCGCTGGCCTGGGGTCGGGAGCCCGTTCAGGCTTCAGTGCCGTTTTGCTTATCACATTTATAATCTTTGCTAAAGTATCTTGCGGATGCCTTGAAAATTTTCTGCCTCGTGAGTGTTACGCGCGAGTGACTATGGTGGCTCGTGTGAGCGCCTGCAGCACACCGTGACTTACTGAGCCCAGCAGTAGTCGTGAGAGGCCACCGCGGCCGCGGCTGCCCACTACGATCGTGTCTGCATCTTCAGCGGCTTGAAGCAGAGCAGTGACAGGGGGAGCCTGCACTATTCTGCGGTCAATCTCGAGATCAGGGTAGCGGCTCGCGAGGCCGGCGGTGCCGATGGCAATGGCCTCTTCAGCTGATGCGCGCTGAGACTGTACCAGGTCTTCGCTCCAAAGGTATTCAAGCCCCGGGGTCAAGGGGGGCATCCACGCGTACACTGCGATCAGTGGCACGCCCCGCAGCGAAGCCTCTTCGGCAGCAAAGGCAATTGCCTGCTTCGCGGCTTCGCTTCCATCGATGCCTACCACGACAGCAGGTTTTTTTGGAGTATCGCTCGGGTGTAGTGGAATCACAGCGACAGGGCAGTGCGAGACTGCAGCGATCTTCACCGCGCGCGTGCCGAAGAAAGAACCTGCAAGCTTGCTACCACTGTGCGCGCCGAGAATCACGAGATCTGCCCGCTTTGATGCTTCTTCAACCTCGACGATGGGGTGGCCGACCACAGCAGTGCCAGACACCTCGCCAGTAAACCCTGTGCTCTTTGCGTACTCACACTCGGCAGCGAGCATCTGTTCAGAGGCCTTCTGGGCCTCACTGAGAAAGGCCACACTCTCGCTTAAAAACGAATCGTCGGCAACGTGCAGCAGTTCGACGTGTGCACCGCTACGGGCGGCGCGAGCCAAGCCCCAATCGAGGGCTGCTCGGCTTTGTTCTGAACCGTCTACTCCGATGATGTACTTCTCGGCCATGGTGTGTCCTTTTCTCAGTGATGCATCGTGATGAGGTGAGTGGCTTAGGCTTCGCGAACGGGAAGCTGCATCGGGTGGCTACCCGAGAGCTGTTCGATGATACGAACTACCTGGCAGCTATAGCCGTACTCATTGTCGTACCAGACATACACAACTGCGCTATCGCCGGTGGCGATCGTGGCGAGACCGTCGACGATGCCCGCGCGGTTCGAGCCAACGAAGTCCATTGACACGACCTCTGGAGACTCGACGTAGTCGATCTGGGTGCGAAGTGCGCCAGTCAATGAGACCTGTTCAAGGTGCGAGTTGATCTCTTCGCGGGTGACCTCGCGCTCGAACTGAAGATTGAGCACAGCCATCGAAACGTCGGGTGTGGGCACGCGGATTGCGTTACCGGTGAGCTTGCCCTCAAACTCAGGCAGCGCCTTTGCGACAGCCTTTGCTGCACCGGTTTCGGCGAGCACCATGTTCAGGGCAGCCGAGCGGCCACGGCGGTCGCCCTTATGAAAGTTGTCGATCAGGTTCTGATCGTTTGTGTAGGCGTGCACAGTTTCGACGTGGCCTCGCTTCACATTGAAGGTGTCGTTGAGCACCTTGAGTACTGGAGTGATTGCATTGGTAGTGCACGAGGCGGCAGAGACGATTGTGTGCTCGTCAGTAATCATGTCGTTATTGACGCCATAAACCACATTGAGCATGTCACCCTTGCCGGGGGCAGTGAGCAGCACGCGGGCGATGCCCTTGTTCTGTAGGTGCTGGCTGAGGCCCTCAGCGTCACGCCAACGCCCCGTGTTGTCGACGAGGATCGCGTTCTCGATGCCGTACTGGGTGTAGTCGACGTTTGCCGGGTCGTCTGAGTAGATGACCTGAATGCGAACGCCGTTTGCGAGAATCGCGTTCTCGTCTTCGAGCACCTTGATGGTGCCGTTGAAGGGGCCGTGTACCGAGTCGCGGCGAAGCAGGTTTGCTCGCTTCACCAGGTCGTTCTCTGCGCCCTTGCGCACAACGATGGCTCGCAAGTTCAGGGTATTACCGCTGCCAGAGTGCTCGATAATGATTCGAGCGAGCAAGCGGCCGATACGACCAAAGCCATATAGCACCACATCTGTGCCGGCGCCCGGTGCCGCGTCGAGTACTGGCGCGAGTTGTTCGCGTAAGTATGCCTCGAGATCTCTGCTGTGAGACTCGCGAAAACCGTTGGCCAGCAGAGCAAGATCGACTGAAACGGGGCCAGGTTGAATCTTCGCGAGGGCTTCGACCACCGCGCTCGACTCGCTGAGCGGCAGCTCAACCTCGTCAATCTTGCGTGCGTAGCTGTGCGCTCGAATGATATCGATTGCAGAGCGACCCACAAGGCTTCGCCCGTGCACCGACATTACGATGTCGTGATCGCGATACAACTGCCCGATCTGCGGGATCATCTGCTCCGCGAGCTGCTGCTTGGCCTTCCACGCTTCAAGATGAGCGTCAGCGCGATGGTTCATGTGAACGGTGGGGTCCTTCCCTGGGAATCGGTCTATTCGGCCTGCCCGCCGGCGCCTTTCAGCGACAAGAGCATTATCTCATGGATGGCTGCAAACCGCTGAAATTGACGGGTCGCGATAACCTCATCACATGAGTGAGTATGTGCTGCGCGATCTGCGACGGGTCGCTGAAGAATTTTGGCCGGCCAACACCGCTGAAAGTTGGGATCGCGTCGGTTTGGTGACAGGTCGAGACGATGCGCCGCTGCAACGTGTATTGCTTGCTGTTGACGCGGTACGCGAGACAGTGAATGAGGCGGTCGCATGGGGGGCGAGCGTTCTGCTCACTCACCACCCGCTGTTGTTGCGTGGTGTGCACACGATCGCAGAAGACACCGCGAAGGGCTCGCTGCTCGCCTCGATGTTACGGGCCGATTGCGCACTGCTCACCGCGCACACCAACGCCGACGCGCCAGAGGGCGGGGTAAGCGATGTGCTTGCGGTGCGGCTTGGCCTCGAGGGCGCTGAACCGCTCGTGGTCGGGGCTGATCCCGCTTCGGGAATCGGTCGCGTTGGTAACCTACGTGCCCCTGTGACGCTCGAAGCGTTTGCCAGCCACGTCGCATCGGTGCTGCCCGCCACGGTTTCGGGAGTTCGAGTTGCGGGGGATCCCGCGCGCGAAATTCGGCGTGTCGCACTCTGCGGGGGAGCAGGTGACAGCCTGCTCAGCCACCCGACTGTGATCGGTGCCGACGTCTATGTGACGAGTGACCTGCGCCACCACCCTGCGCAGGAGTCGCTTGAACAGTCAGGCGTGACGGGCGGGCCAGCTCTGATTGACATTTCACACTGGGCAGCTGAATCACTCTGGCTGCAGGGCGCTGCCGATCGACTCAGGGTTGCGCTGCCCGGAGTTGAGTTTCGGGTGAGCGAGCGGCGCACCGATGTGTGGCGCTTCGCAGTAGGCTGTGACTCATGAAGGCCAGCCCACGCCAGCAGCGACTACTGCTCGACCTGCAAGCACTCGATAATTCGCTCGCTCGACTCAAGAAACAGCGAAACGCGCTACCGCAGCGCGCCGAACTCACTGCGATGCAGGGTGAGCGCGCAGCCGCAAAAGACGCATTCATGTCGCTGCAGCGTGAACTCGATACGCAACACGCTGATATTGCGCGGCTTGAAAGTGACATCGAGTTGGTGCGACAGCGCATCAAACGCGACAACGAGCTCAGTGCTGCGAGTAGTTCAGCCAAAGAGGCGCAGGCACTGCAAGCTGAGCTCGAGGTGCTCGGGCGCAGGCAAGAAGAACTCGAAGACCGCGAGCTCGAACTCATGGAGGTGAACGAGCAGACCCTCGCTGTGTACAACGCCGCTTCAGAGGCGCTCGCGGGCGTCGACGGGCGCCGCCAGACAATTATCGACGCAATCAGAGATGCTGAGGCAAAGATCGACACCGAACTTGCCACGACGGCCCACGATCGTGCGGGCCTTGCAGCAGAGCTGCAGCGTGACCTGCTTGAGCACTACGAATCGCTGCGCGCGCGCATCGGTATCGGTGCGGCTAGGCTGCGTGGCAGAGTCTCGGAAGCGAGCAACATGGAGCTCGCGCCTGCCGAACTCAGCGATATTCTCGCGATGGCTGCCGACGAACTCGTGCACTGCCCGCAGAGCGGCGCGATATTGGTACGCGACGACGCGTCAGAGTAATCGACAGAAGCGAAGGCCATATTAGGCTGAGGAAACGGGCCAGCTATACGCCGGGTTCTGTCTTACTGGCGAACCAGTATGTGCGGTCATCTCTCTCGGCCTGCCGTTGCCGACAGGCTCTAGCGGCCTACCCGAAGACTCGGCGAGCAGCGTCAACGTCTTCTGTCTGGCCTTGCTGCGAGTGAGGTTTACCTGGCCGCCCGTGTCACCACGAGCGCCGGTGGTCTCTTACACCACCCTTTCACCCTGACCTTGCCCGGCATGCCGAGCAAGGCGGTCTACTCTCTGTTGCACTTTCTCGCGGGTTGCCCCGGGTGGGCGTTACCCACCACTCTGCTCTGTGCAGCCCGGACGTTCCTCGGCGCGAGTGCCAAAGCACCGCGACGCGACCGCCCGCTGGCCCGTTTCACGATCATTCTAGCGAAGACTCGGGAATAGCCGTGCAGTGTGCCGTTCCTAGTGTGTAGAAGTCGGCGTCTAGTCAGAGAGCGTCAGAATCTCGACGCCGTTCTCGCGCACGACAATTGTGTGCTCGAATTGGGCGGTCAGCGACCTGTCGCGCGTCGTGACCGTCCAGCCGTCTGGCCACATCTGCCACTCGTGGGTGCCAAGGGTAAGCATCGGTTCGATCGTGAAGACCATCCCGGGCTTGATGACGTCGTTGTAGTGCGGCGCCGAGTCGTAATGCGGAATGATGAGCCCCGTGTGAAACGCCGCGCCAACGCCGTGCCCGGTGAAGTCGCGCACCACACCGTAGTCGAAACGCTTCGCATAAGTTTCGATGACTCGGCCGATCACATTGACTTCTCGGCCAGGCGCAACGGCTTTGATGCCCCGCATGAGTGCCTGTTCGGTGCGTTCGATGAGTTGATCGGCGCGCTCCGATACTTCGCCGACGCGGAAGGTGCGGTTGAGGTCTCCATGAAATCCGTCTTTGTACGCGGTGACGTCGATGTTGACCAGATCGCCCTCGCGCAGAACGGTGTCATCAGGGATGCCGTGGCAGATGACCTCGTTTACCGAGGTGCAGCATGACTTCGGAAAGCCTCGGTAGCCGAGCGTCGAGGGGTAGGCGCCCTGCGAGATCACGTACTCGTGGGCGATGCGATCCAGCTCATCGGTAGTAACTCCCGGTCGAATTGCTGCCGCTGCCGAATCGATCGCGCGTGAAGCAATGCGCCCGGCAGCGCGTATCTTGTCGATCTCTGACTCAGTGTAGGTGTTATCGCCGGTGTACGAAGGGGGAGCGTCGAGACCAACATACGGTGGCCGCGCAATCTGTGCTGGCACCTCAAGCCGAGGCGCGATATTGCCAGGAATCAGGTGCTCTTGTGCGTCAAAAGGCATACGCTAAGTCTAGAAGTCTCAGGCGATGTAGCCGAACGAAAGGAAGCCAAATGAGCAAGCAAGATTGGGGCATCGAGGATCGCGCAGAGACGTATTGGTACAACACGCGAAGTGGCGAGGTCGAAGAAGGGCCACAGTCGCTCTCGATAGATCGACTCGGGCCTTTCGCGACCAAAGATGAAGCCGCTAGAGCCCCAGAGATCGTTCAAGAACGTGCCCGACTGATTCGAGAAGAAGACGAGCTCGACAACTGAGCACGTTTGTCGCACGCTGCCGATAGTCTGAGAAGAGCCAGCAGCCTGAGGAGGCCGATGTGAGTAAGCAGCGCGATTTCGTTCTTCGTACTATCGAAGAGCGCGGAGTGAAATTCGTACGACTCTGGTTCACAGATGTTGCGGGCACATTGAAATCGGTCGCGCTTTCTCCGGCAGAAGTTGAGGGTGC
>JAPXTT010000004.1:0-14718 GCA_033812395.1 Leucobacter sp.
CCTCAGGTTCGTTCCCGTGCCGAGGCCCACACTCGTGGCGACCTCGTCGATACTGAGCAGAGTATTCTCGAGCAGCTCGCGAGCGAGATCGAGCCTGGCGCGCATCACCCAGCGCATTGGCGTATAGCCGGTCTCGTCAAGAAACGCGCGCGAGAATGTGCGCTGCGAGACAAGTGCGTGGTTCGCGAGTGCAGCAACAGTGAGCGGTTCATGCAGATTCGCGAGCGCCCACTCCCGTGTCGCCGAGAAACGTTCGCCACTTGGGGCGGGCACGCTACGTGGAACATACTGTGCCTGCCCGCCACTGCGATACGGAGCCGCGACGAGGCGTCGTGCGGCATGATTCGCGGCAGCCAGGCCCTGCTCTGCCCGCAAAATATGCAGACACAGATCGATACCCGAGGCCGCACCGGCCGAAGTGAGCACCTGGCCCTCGTCGACAAACAGAACACCCTCGTTGACCTCGACACTCGTAAAGCGCTCAGAGAACGCCGCCGTGTAGTGCCAGTGTGTAGTCGCTCGTTTACCGTCGAGCAGCCCTGTCTCGGCAAGCGCAAACGCACCCGTCGAGATTGCTGCGAGCTTCGCCCCCCGAGCATGCGCTGCTCGCAGCGCTTCGAGCAGGGCGCTTGGCGCCGGGTGTGTGTCAGGCTGCAGATAGCCCGGAATAAAGATCAGGTCAGCGTCTTCGAGTGCTTCGAGCCCCTGGTCGACGTGGTATGACAAGCCATCTGCCCCCGAGACCAGCCCCGCATTCACCCCGCACACGCGCACCGAATAGGGCATGCTTGGTCTTGCAGTAAAGACCTGGGCAGGAATACCCACGTCGAGGGGCTTCGCCCCCTCAAGCACCACGACCGCAACCCGTCTCACGCTGCAACCCTACCTGCCGGTAGTCTGAAAGCCATGACAGCGAGGCATGCGCGCATCGAAACCGAGCTCGGCTGCATGCTGCTGGTCGCTCGTGATGACGCGCTCGTGGGGGCATATTTCGACGGACAAAAGTATCTGCCGGCCGCGAACGTCATCGGTGATGAGGTTTCGCTGGGCGAGGATCGCCTGCTATCGCAGGCCGCCACCGAGTTGCTGGCATACCTTGCAGGCGAGCGCAATTCATTCGCAGTGCCGATTGCGCCCCAGGGCGATGACTTTTCGCAGAAGGTCTGGCAGATCCTGTTGCGCGTTCCCTACGGCGCAACCGTGACCTATGGAGCAATCGCCGAAGAACTCGGAGGCAAGGGGCTCTCACAACGCGTCGGGCAATCGGTCGGGCACAACCCACTCAGCGTGATCGTGCCCTGCCACCGAGTGCTCGGAGCCGATGGCTCTCTTACCGGCTACGCTGGTGGGCTCGACCGCAAACGTGCCCTGCTCGCACTTGAAGAGCCCGATGCCGCAAACGCCGGCCGGCTCTTCTAGACACTTACGCCACACACTAAGCACCAATTCACGGCACCCGGCTCCACGCACACGAAAGGCAGCACACCATGAGCACGTCAATGACTTCAGCCGCTGACACCGCCCACGCACACATCAGCGGCGCGACAGTGGCGAGCGTCGAAGCCGCCCGCCAGCATCTGCTCGCGCGAGGCTGGTCGGGCGAGATTCTCGAGTTCGAGGAGTCGAGCGCAACCGTCGAGCTCGCCGCGGTCAAGGTTGGCACTGAGCCCGCCAGAATCGCGAAGACCCTTGGGTTCTACGACCCGAGCGACCCAGCGCGGGCGGTGCTCGTGGTAGCCGCCGGCGACGCAAAGGTCAACGGCGGAGCGTTCAAGCGCGCTTTTGGGGGTAAACCCCGCATGCTGCAGGGTGACGACGTGCTCGCACTCACCGGCCACCCCATCGGCGGCGTGTGCCCGTTTGCTAACGCCGAGACTGCGCGCGTGTTTCTCGATGAGTCACTGCGTCGCTTTGAGACGGTCTACCCCGCCGCTGGCACCAGCACATCGGCGGTGCAGATTCACCTCTCAGACCTCGAGCGGCTCAGCGACGCCGAGGGCTGGGTCGACGTGGCAACCGGCTGGCGTGAATAGTCGTACCCGGCCAGACGCGTCAGCGATACACCCACCAACGGCTGCACCCACCTGAGCAGCGTGCGAGATCTGCACAGCGTACGAGATTTTTGCAGGTTTTCTCGCACGCTGTGCAGATCTCGCACGTAAAGCACACGCTGCCGCCCGGCACCGGCAATATGATCATTGGATGCACCGTATCTCGCCCTTCGCCATGCTGCGCCACTCTTGGCATACAGTGCGACGTGCATGGTTGCCGCTCGTTGCGGCCATGATGGGCTTTCAGCTCGTCTTACTCGTCGTGGTCAGCCCTCTTCTCGCCTGGCTGTTTCGTGAGGCGCTGCGCGCTGGCGGCATGGTCGGGCTTGATTTCAGCGCTCTGCACTTTACCGGCGGCATCGGCGTCTCAATCACGCTGATCATTGTGATCATGCTGCTGGCCTTCTGGCTCGCGTCGCTGCAATTCATTGTGCTGGTGACGATGCTGCGTCGGGTGCAACGCGACGAGTCGCTACGAGCCTCAGAGATCTGGGTCGACGTGCGCAGAACGATGCGCAAGCTGCTGCGCCCCTCATCTTTTTCACTCTTCTGCTATCTCTTCCTCATCGTGCCGCTGAGCGGTTTTGGTTTTGCGTCGGTGCTCTCGCAGGGCATTGCCGTGCCGTCGTTCATCTCGGGCGAGCTGCTGAAGAGCCCCACGACGAGTGCCATCTGGACGAGCTTCATGCTGGTGCTCGCGCTGCTCAATCTACGCTTTGCACTCAGCCTGCCGGTATTCGCATTGACCGATGCAACCGGTGGGCGTGCGATGCGCCTCAGTTGGCGTCTCACCCGCGGCTGGGCGGCCGTACGCCTTGTTCTCGCAGTAATCATCGTGCTGACGCTCGCGGGTGCTGCGACACTTGCACTCACCATGCTCGCCATCGTGCCCACCGCGATCACCGACGTAGCAACACCCCCGGCCTCCCCCGCAGTCGCAGCGTTCAGCCTCGGCATCGCGCAGGTCGTTGGTATAGCACTCACCGCGCTCGTGTTGGTGATGCTCGGCGGCATGCTACTTTCGCTTGTTTCAGAGCGCGAGGATCAGCTCGCGGCCGAGCTTCACGAGCCTTCGGGCGCGGCTGATCCTCGCCCCGAATCTGCCCAGCCCCGTGCATTCTCGGCACCGCAACGTAAGCGAACCGGCGCGTTTGTCGCCTTGGCAACTGCACTCGCCGTTGCGTTCGGGTTCTTTCACCTCGGTACCATGCAGCAGCTGGCGCAGCACCCGAACACGCTCGTGCTCGGCCACCGGGGCTTCAGCGATGGCGGGGTCGAGAACACGATCCCCGGGCTCGAGGCAGCGACGGCCGCGGGTGCCGATCTCGTTGAAATCGACGTTATGCAGACCGCCGACAAGAAATTCGTGGTGATGCATGATGCAACGCTCGACCGGCTCGCACACCAGAGCGTGAAGGTGAAAGACCTCACGCTCGACGAGCTCACGCAGATCACGGTGCACGATCAGTTCGGGCACGAGGCGAAGATTCCGTCGCTCGAAGATTACATTCGTCGCGCGCAACAGCTCGAAATGCCCCTGCTCATCGAAGTGAAGTCTGGCGGTCTCGACACCCCGGATCGAGTGCCGCTGCTTGTGGCCGAGCTCGACGAGCTCGACGCGATGGCCAGCAACATCTTTCACACACTCGATAACCCTGTCGCGTCAGAGCTCAAGCGGCTTCGCCCCGACTCAACCGTCGGCTATATTTTGGCGTTTGCCGGGGTCGATATTCCTGACACTGATGCCGACTTCGTCGTGGTCGAGCAGTGGTCGGCGACACAAACGATGCAAGATGCCGCATATCGCGCAGGCCTTGGTTTCTTCAGCTGGACAGTGAACGAGCGTGCCGGCATGCGCGAACTGCTGAGGCGTGACGTCGACGGCATGATCACCGATCACCCCGATGTTGCACTTCAGGAGCGCACAGAGATGCATGACGAAACCGGACTCGCGGGCACGCTGACCGACGCGCTCACTCGATTCGTCGCGGTGTTCTAGTTTTCTATCAGAGGCGCTGCATATTCGCACCGTCAAAGACGAAATGGCTCCCCACCCATATCGGGCGAGGAGCCATCTACATCTTTGGTGACCAGTTACCACATCACTGCGAGCACCATGTTGAGCAGCGCGAGGCCACCAATTGCACCAAAAATGCCGGCGCTCACGCTCGGCTTCTTCTTGTTGATCAACGCAATCACTGCGATAGCAATGACCACGACGGTCTTCACCCCGATCTTCGCGTTGTTCACGAAGTCACCATTACCCATCGCATACGCCATGCCGACAAGCGCGAGGCCGGTGACGAGCATGAGCAGCGAACTGTGCAAAATGGCGCCGTTGATCTTCGCGGTGCCCTCTTTGACTCGGGGCATTTGCATCATGACGCCGCCGACAATGCCAGCGAAGCCAGCAATGTGCAGTACGAGAAGTACGTTCTTTAGAATTTCCATGTTCTCAACCTATCTTGATTGGTCTCGGTCTCGATAAGCTCGGCCGGTGGGCTCGAGTCTGCCGCTCAGTGAAAGAAGTGCCGCTCTCCGGTGAAATACATGGTGACGCCCGCCGCCTCGGCTGCAGCGATTACCTCTTCATCACGCACCGAGCCACCGGGCTGCACGACCGCGCGCACGCCCGCGTCGATCAGCACCTGCAGTCCGTCGGCAAACGGGAAGAACGCATCAGAGGCTGCGACGGCACCGGTTGCGCGATCCCCCGCCCTGGTGACTGCAAGACGGCACGAGTCGACGCGGTTGACCTGCCCCATGCCAACACCAACCGAGGCGCCGCCCGAGGTCAGCAGAATGCCGTTCGATTTCACTGCACGGCACGAACGCCATGCGAATTCGAGCTCGGCGAGGGTTGCTTCGTCTGCGGCAACACCGGCCGCGAGGGTCCACGATGAGGCGGGCGCAAAATTGCGGTCGGCGTCTTGCAGCAAGAAACCACCCGAGACCTGGCGCAGCTCGACAGGGTTCTGAGTGAAGTCAACAGGCAGCACAAGCAGACGCACGTTCTTCTTCTTGGTGAGAATCTCGATGGCCTCGGGCTCGAAGCCGGGGGCCACGATGACCTCGGTGAAGATCTCGGCAACGGTCGCCGCCATGCCTGCGGTGACGACGCGGTTCGCCGCGATCACTCCGCCGAAAGCCGAAACAGGGTCGCAGGCGTGTGCCAGCTCGTGCGCAGCGGCAATCGGGTCTGCCGCACCCTCGGGCGCAACCGCGATGCCGCACGGGTTTGCGTGCTTGATGATCGCGACGGCGGGGCGCTCGTGGTCGAAGGCCGCGCGCACCGCTGCATCAGCGTCGACGTAGTTGTTGTACGACATCTCTTTGCCGTGCAGCTGGGTCGCCTGGGCGATGCCTACGCCCTCAGTCTCACTGAAGAGCGCCGCGCGCTGGTGGCTGTTCTCTCCGTAGCGCAGCACTGACTCGCGTAGACCAAAGATCTCGTAGCCCACATAAGCCTCGCTCTGCGAAAAGATCGCGTCGATCGAGTCGTCGGCCTCGGCGTCGCCGAACATGTCTACCTCGGGGGCTGCACCCCAGGCGCGATCTTCTTGATCGAGAAACCAGTTCGCGACCGCAGCGTCGTACTGCGCGGTGTGCACGAACGCCTCAGTTGCGAGCGAGCGGCGCAGCTCGAGCGTGGTACCGCCAGCCTGCACTGCTTCGATGACCTCTGCGTAGCGCGCGGGTGACACGACGATCGCCGCGTTCGCATGGTTCTTTGCGGTCGCGCGCACCATGGCGGGCCCACCGATATCTACGTTCTCGATGATGTCGGCCGCTGGCTTACCTGCAGCGACGGTCTGCTCGAATGGGTAGAGGTTCACGACGACCAGTTCGAAGGGATCGAAGCCGAGCGCGGCGAGCTGCTCGCGGTGGTTGGCGAGACGCAGGTCTGCGAGCAACCCCGAGTGCACCGCGGGGTGCAGGGTCTTCACGCGACCGTCGAGCGCCTCAGCGAAACCGGTCACGTCTGCGACGTCGGTCACTGCGTGCCCGGCATCACGAATGGTCTGAGCGGTCGAACCCGTCGAAACGATTTCGACTCCGGCTGCGGCGAGCGCCTCAGCGAGCTCAAGCAGGCCGCTCTTGTCGCTCACCGAGATGAGCGCACGGCGCACCTCGATTTGGTCGCGGTGTTCGTACAGGCTTGCATCTTGACTCTGAACTGCCATGCGAGGGCTCCTCTGTTGTTGGCTGATTGCTTGCGCCGCGTCGTTACGCGGAGGTCAGTGGTAGCGCACCGGTTGCGATGTCGCGCACGGTGTCTACGAGAAGTGGTCGTTCGATCTGTTTGATGCGTTCGTGCAGATCATCTTCAGTTTCACCAGCGAGGATCGACACTGCCCTCTGACGCAAGACCGGGCCGGTGTCGACGCCCTCGTCGATGATGTGCACGGTCACCCCCGTCTCGGTGGCGCCTGCGGCGAGCGCATCACGCACAGCGTGGGCGCCCGGAAAGAGTGGCAGGAGCGCAGGGTGGGTGTTGATGAGTCGAGGCGAGAACTCGCGCACAAAGCCGGCTGGCAGCACGCGCATCAGACCTGCGCTCACGAGAAGATCTGGGGCATGTTGCCGAATCTCGGCTGCGAACGCCTCGCCCCATGCCTCGCGGTTCTCGAAGTCGCGCGGGCGCACCACAAAGGTGTCGATGCCCGCTGTACGTGCATACTCGAGCCCTGCGGCGTCGGTGTCGCTGCCAACAGCGACGACCCGCGCGGGGTAGGTGGGTTCAGCGGCGGCGTCGAGCAACGCTTTGAGGTTGCTCCCGCCGCCTGAGATCAAGACCACGACCTTCAGCACCCATACAGTCTACCCGGTCGCGATACCCTGACCCTGCCGGTCAGAAGTACACGTTTCTGAGGCAAGCAACCACGGCTCGTGCACGGCGTAGTGTTGTTCTTCCTGAGCGGCCCAGCTCTCCCAATACGGCTCAAAAGTGTCGCCGTCGCGTGAAAGCGCCCGCTCACGGCGCATGGCCTCGTCGCACTCGAGCCAGATCGCGCGCACCTTGGCAGCACTCGTGAAACCATCCGCGCTTGCCCACTGCCGAGCGGCAGCAAGGTTTGCAGCGGTCAACGCGCCGCACCCCTCAATCACGAGCGGCCGCTCGGGGTCAAGGGTGATCCTCTTCAAAGAAAACTCTCCAGCGTGCCAGTCATATGGGTGGTACCAGCCATCGCGCAACGCAGCGGCAACCGCACGTGACCCCGCGGCGAGGCCGCCCCATCCGGGGTACAACAGGTCAAGGTGCAACACCTGGGCGGGCTCACTCGCGCCGCCTATCTCAACAGCCAACTCAGCTGCAAGCGTCGTCTTGCCCGACCCCGACCTGCCGTCGATGAGCACGATGCGGGGCTGGTCGGACACCTCGGTGTCACCGCTCACGAAACGAGCCGCCCCGCCCGCATCTCAAGCACACGATCGGCCACGGTTTCGGCCTCCTGCGAGTCATGCGTCACGAGGATCGCGGTGGTGCCGGTTGCACGTAACAGGGTGGCGAGCTCGCCCGAGAGGCGCTCACGCAGCTCTCGGTCGAGCGCCGAGAGCGGCTCATCGAGCAGCAGCAATCGTGGCCGCGGCGCGAGGGATCGCGCGAGTGCGATGCGCTGGCGCTCACCACCCGAGAGCTCGGTGACCGCACGGCCGCCGTAATCGGGCAGGCCAACGAGTTCGAGCAACTCGGCGACGCGACGCTGCCGCTCACCTTTCGAGAATTGCTGAGCATTCAGCCCATAGGCGACGTTCTTCGCAACGGACATGTGGGCGAAGAGCTGCCCGTCTTGAAACATCAGTCCGAAGCCTCGCTTGTGCGGAGGCACTGCTGCAAGGTCATGCCCGCCCCACTCGATGCTGCCCGCGACGAGCGGCTCGAGCCCCGAGATGGCGCGCAGCAGTGTCGATTTGCCGCACCCGCTCGGCCCCGTGAGCGCCACGACCTCGCCGCAGGCGACGCCGAGAGAAGCGCCTGTAACGGCAGGGGCTGCGTCGCCGTAGGCAACGGTCACCCCCCGAACCTCGAGAC
The DNA here is from genome assembly GCA_033812395.1 of Leucobacter sp. Lineage (GTDB taxonomy): Bacteria > Actinomycetota > Actinomycetes > Actinomycetales > Microbacteriaceae > Leucobacter. The sequence continues at coordinate 8,086 of JAPXTT010000004.1, forward strand.
CTTGGTTCATGCGATCCTCGCTCATATCTCTGAAGCTACCTCTCCACGCCACCGCTCTGCTACCAACATCACCGACGCGGTGAGCAGCCCGAGCAGCACCGCGGCTGCAAGCGCCATTCCGTAGTTCTCTGCTCCCTGTCGCGAGATCAGCTGCGCGACCATCACTGGCAGCGTCTGCGATTCGGGGCGCACGAGAAACGCGCTCGCGCCGAACTCGCCGAGCGAGGTCGCGAAGGCGAAGCCGAGCGCCAGGCCGAGCGGACGGGCAAGCACCCGCAGGTCGATCGTGGCGAGCACCCTGAGCGGCGAAGCCCCGAGCATTGCCGCAGCGTCGCGCTGACGTGGGTCGAGGCCCCGCAGCACCGGCAGCAGCGTGCGCACCACGAGCGGCAGCGCGACGAGTGCCTGCGCGATCGGCAGCAGCACCCCCGAGGTGCGAAGGTCGAAGCCGAGGCCAAGCGGGCGATGCATTGTCAGGAGCAGGCCGAACCCTACGGTGACCGCCGAGACCCCGAGCGGCAACATCACAAAGGCGTCAAACGCATCGATGCCGCGCCTGAGCGAGCGGCTGCGGGGCCTGCGCGAGGCGACAAGGGCGACGAGCACTCCCAGCAGCATCGCGATCGCGGTGGCCACCAGTGCGATGCCGATCGAAAGCACGGTCGCGTCGATCACGCTTCCGTTCAGCCGCGCCGTCGCGGGCGGCGCGAACAGGTGCGCGTAGTTGACAAGCGTGAAGCGGCCGTCTCCGTCGCGCAACGACCGAATGACGAGCGCGACGATGGGCAGCGCGTGCAGCAGCAGCGAGGTGCAGGTAAACACGAGAATGGCCGGCAGGTGCGCCCGCGTCACCCGCACACCCTGCCCCGCATCAAAACGCATCTCGTTCGCATGCTCGAGGCGGCGGCGCAGGCGGCCAGACACGACGAGCACGGCCGCGACGATCACGAACTGCATGATCGACAGCACAGCCGCCGAGCCGAGGTCGAGATACTGCACGGTGAGCCGGTAAATCTCTGTCTCGATGTTTGAGAAGCGCCGACCCCCGAGCACCAGCACCACACCGAACGAAGTGGAGCAGAAGAGAAACACGAGCGCAGCCGACGATGCGAGAGCGGGAGTGAGCCGAGGCAGCGTGATCGTCGCGAACGCACGGGCGGGTGATGCCCCAAGCATTCGAGCCGCCTGTTCAGGGCGCCCGTCAAGTTGCGCCCAGAACCCACCGACGGTGCGTGCGACGACGGTCACATTAAAGAAGGCGAGCGCAAGCACGATGATGAGAAAACTCTGGTCGAGACCGAGCCAACCCAGCGGCGCACCGGGGCCGAGCAGCGCGGTGAACGCTACGCCAACGACTACGGTCGGCAGCACGAACGGCACGGTGGCGAGCCCCCGCAGCACTCCCCTGCCCCGAAACCGCAGGCGGTATAGCACGAACGCCGCAGGCAGGCCTAGCAGAAGCGAGAGTGCCGTGCCACAGATCGCCTGAGCGAGCGTCTGCCCGAGCACGCGCCAGGTACGGGCGTCTGCAAGCACGGTGCGGAAGGTTTCGAGACCGAGCGATCCTCGCCCCGCTTCGCCTACCACACCTACGCTCCCACCAACCGAGCTCAGCCCGAGCCCGACCGAGAGCAACGACACCACCGGCCAGAGAAAGAACAGCAGCAGAAAGCCGAGGGGCAGCGCGACGGCCGCCCCCCAGCCAATGCGGCCTAGCCAGCGGGGGGCGTTCACCAGCCGGTCGCTTCGCTCCACTTCTTCATCCACGCGTCGCGCCCCTTGCCGATCTCGGCGGGCGTCAGATCGTTCGGTGCGCTAGGCATCGGGGCAAACTGCGCCCACTCCGCGGGCACATACCCCTCAGGATCTACTGGGTAGACGTACATCGTGTCGGCAATGGTGTCTTGAAATTCTCGCGAGAGCAGGTACTCGACGACGGCTTGGGCCGCCTCAGGGCTCGCGGCCCCTTCGAGCACGCCCGCGTACTCGATCTGCGATGAGCAGGTGTCGAGCAATGCCTTCGTGGTGGTTGCCGAACCGTCCTCGGTAATCGTCCACGCCGGCGACGAGCTGTACGAGAGCACGATCGGGTACGTACCGTCGCCGCCGCCCTGCGTGAACTGACCGTTGTAGGCCTCGGTCCACCCCTGCTCGACGCGGGTGTCATTCGCCGCGAGCTTCGCCCAGTAGTCGGCGAAGCCCTGCTCACCGAACTTCGCGATTGTACCGATCAGAAACGAAGCACCGGTGGTCGAGGTCGATGGGTCGAGGATCACCGAGAGCCCCTTGTACTGCTCGTCAATGAGGTCTTCGTAGCTTGTGGGCTCGGCCACCCCGTGTTCGGCGAACCAGGCCGGGTCGATGTTGATGCAGGTGGCGCTCTGCGTCACTGGCTTCGCCGCTTGTTCGTCTGCGATCACGCCGCCATCGATGAGGCGCGAAAGGTACACATTGTCGACGCCAAAGAAGGCATCCGCGATGGGCGCGCTCTGGGTGAGTACCAGCTGACTCGTCAGCTCACCGCCGTCGCCAGCCGAAACGACCTGTACGTCGTAGCCGGTAGCGGCGCTTGCGGCCTTCGCGAAATCTTCGTTCGGAAACGAGTCGTGCACGACCAGCGTGACCGTGTCGCTACCCTTCGCGCTATCCGCACCGGCGTCTCCGTTTGCAGCGCAGCCGGTGAGCGAGATTGCGAAAGCCGCAGCACACGCGACTCCCGTCATGAACTTGCGTGCAGGCGTAGTCATAGAGTTCCTTCCTCCGCTGGAATTACCCAGATCAGGTTGAACGGTCGAAGCTCGCGCGCTTCATCTCAGCCCGCCGCGTGCGGGCCCCCGTGGATTGCACCGCTAACATTAGCACCTTCTTGCCCATGGAGCCTCGATAGCTGGCCACCCGTTGATACCCGCTAGCGACACCGCACCTCTATCGCTCAGTTAACGCCCGCTCGCCCGGCAAGAGTGCACAAAGTGCGCTCTGTTGAGGCGCAAGGGCGCATTTTGCGCACTATTGCGAGAGTGCGGCCGCACCCTGGGCCGACGTGGGCGATTATTCGTCTCTGCCGAGCTTGGATCGCATGCGCGAGCGCCAGTCGCGACCACCGAGATCTGGCGCGGGAGCCGAGGGTGTAGTGGCATCCCAGGAAAAGGCTTGCAGTAGCGGGTCAACCGCTTCTGCTGGCTCTGACTCAGCATCGGGCTCGACCCCAGGCTCAGGCTCGGGCTCAGCCGCTGAATCAACCGCGACCTCGATCTCGGGTGCTGAATCAGCTGCGGCCTCCGGCTCAGGCTCAGGCTCAGGCTCAAGCTCAGGCTTATCTGACTTATCGAACCGAGCGAGATCGGAATCTGCCGAGACCACATCAAGCGGCTCGATCGTGGCCGTTTCTTGCTCGTCTGCGAGCAGCGCTTCAGGCAAGGGGTCGCCTTCGCCGCGCATGAAATCGTCATCGGCACGCAGGCCCGGGGGCACCATGCTACGCAGGCGCGCGACGTCGAAGCGTCGGGCGAAGACGCCAAGGCTCATACCGAAGGCGAACTCGAGCGCGATCAGCCCGCCCGTCTGCCACCAGCCCGGCCCGGTCGCGGCAAGACGACCGGGGCCAATCGCCCCACTCGCGAGCATGCAGAATATTGCAGTCACGAGACCCACGAGTACTGCCGCACACACGGGAATGGCAACCGACACCAGCGGTGTCGCGCGGCGCATGATCGGTCGCCCACCGGTCATGCCCCCCAGCACGGTGCCGATCGCCACAACAATGACGGGCGCAAGCCCGCCAGCCCAACCCCAGCTAGAGGGTATGGCGCCAAAGATCGGCAATGCTGGTAGCGGCCCGAGCAGAGTGTCGAACGGAGTGACCGAGGTCGCTGCGCCCACGGCAAACCCAGACCCCGCAAACCAAGAAATCGACCAAACCCAGGCTGTGGGTAAGAAAAGCAGTTGCACAAAGAACAGCAAAAAAGCACCGAAAGCGTCAAGCTGCAAGCCCTGACTGAGCGTAATGATGTCGATGTAACCCGCCAGAATCGCTACTCCGAAGCCGAGCGAGCCAAGCATGAGCAGTGATAAGAGACCAGCGGCTGCAAGACGAAACATCTCTGCAGCCCTGCCTGGCAATGCAGCGGCAGCGTTGGGTGTCACTCTGGCGAGCAGCTGCTGCAGCGTGCGCACAGAAGCCTGCCACCAGTCATGGGAATCGCGAGCTGCTCGAAGCACAAACCCAAACACCATTGAAATCGAATAGACCGCAGCAGGCACCACCACCCGCGCCCACTGTGGCCACGTAGTGAGGCTCGCCGCAAGCACCCCGGTTAACCAGGCAGCGACAGCGAACCCTGCAGCGCCGCCCACAAGCGCCCAGCTGCCAGCACCACCCCGGTTCGCAAATCGTGAGCCCGAACGATACGCCAGCAACGCGGTGCCCAAGGTAAGAGCGAGCGGCGCAAGAGAAAATGGCATCGCAATCTCTGCTGCTGGCAGCCCCAGCCCGAGTGCTGTCTGCGCAGAAACGGTAAGCTGCATCGGCACGAGGTGAGTCATCTGCCAGAGCGCGGCGATAGCCGCGGCAAGCGCCTCGGGCTCTGCGCCGAGGTCAAAGTTGAGCCACCAGACGAGCACCGCAGGTATGCCGATCAGGGCGAACACCGCGAGTGCAACGGCGGCCGCCTCGATCGCGGCAATCACCGCAGTTAGAAGTGCTCTCATCGTTGTAGAAGTCTATCGTCGGCACCCGACATAGACGTGGAATGAGCCCACTGTCGAGCTCACCAGTGGCCAGTTCAGTAGGCCAGCATTTGTTCAGGCAGTCATTCAGACATGTTGTGTCCTCGGCATTATTTACCAGGCCTCGGCCACCGCCCGATGCGCCTCGAACAGCGGCACCGCTGCACCTTCCGGGGCGCGGCCAAAGCCACACTCGGTCGCCACACCAAACGCTCGCGCAACGTGCGAACGGGCAGCCTTGATCCGTCGCTCGGCACCCTCCGCACCGTCTTCGCGGTGCACCAGGCCAAGGTAGAGTTCTGTCTCTGGCGCGATCGAAAGCTGCTCGAGCGGGGCGAAGAACGCTTCGTCATCACGCTCAATCGGCACCGGCAGGTGCACCCAGGTCAGCGGGCGCTGCACCTGCCCGGCGAGCATATTCGCGAACCGCGTGAGCACAGTGGTGTCGGTCGGCTCTGCAAAGTGCTTCTCGGCGACGTCACCGTAGCAGAGGTGCACACCAACCTCGACGGGCTCGGGCACGCGGTCGATCTGACGGGCAAGCCGCTCGCTCGTGCCCGCCCACACGTCGTCAAACCAAGGCTTCGACGGCGAACCATAGCCCGCCCCTTCAAGATGAGCGAACTCGAGCGCCGCATCCCACTGAATCGCGAGCTCATCGTTCTGAATCGCATCAACGATCTGCTGCAACTCCCGAGCGAGCGCCGCCTCGTAGACGGGCTCGAACGAGGGGCGATCCTCTTCGCGAACAAAACTGCCGACCACGCCCAACGATGTGGGCAGCGACACCTGGAAGCGGGTGCCGGCAGGCACCACACCCTCGCTCTTAAGCCGAGAGAACACCTGCCACGACTCGAGCGCCGCCTCGGCGTACCCGAGGGGTTTCAGCTCAAGATCTTCAGCGTTCACCCCGTCTTCAAAAAGCACCGGGCGAAAATCGACGCCACGAACGAGCACTGGTTCGTCGCCCACCCGGCCGATGCCCTCGGTCTGCGCGAGGCGGTCAGGTTGAAACGCGATCCAGTGCCAGCGCTCCCCCACCTCACCATCGGGGATTCGCTTGAGATGCCCGCTGAGCTCTTCGGCTGCGGTGCGAATGGTGGTCTCGACGTCATCGAAGTTCACGCTACCGACGAGGTGCACTCCAACAACCTGGGGCGTTTCATGAGTTGATGCGTTGGGCTCTGTCATACCTCAAGCATTGCGCGCCAAGCGCTGCCGAGAATCGTTCGTGACGAAGGGTGACAGGCATGAACAGATCTTATATATTGACAATATATATGAAACGAGAGACTATCTCATATGGCCATCACTTCAATCGATATCGACCCTGCCCTACTCAAAGAGACAAAGCAGTTGCTCGGAGCCGCGAGCAATAGGGAAGCCGTCGAACGCGCTCTTCGCTACACGCTCAGCAAGGAGCGGCAGATTCTCGCGTTCGAGAGAATCTCAGGGCGCGAGTTTAGCGACGCTCAGTTACAAGCTGGGAAAGTCGACTACTCACAGTCAGCATGACCCAAGCACCGAAAGGCACCGACAAGACCGAGCCATGGCCCGCTTTTCGAGCTTGGGCGGGAATGGGTCGCGGTTATGTCGAAGAACGCGGTTATCTGGTCGACAACAGCGTCTTACAAAAGCTTTCGCGCAGCGAGGCCATACATAAGCGATTCAGAGAAATCGTCTCAGGCTACCCGATCTACACATGCCCACCTCAAGTACTGGAATACTGCTGGTCCGCACGCAACCCCGCCGAGTATGCCGAGCTCCGGCAAGACATGGAGCTCTTTACCCCAGCCGTCACTCACCCAGACCAGGCCCTTGTGCTCGATATTCAGCAGTCACTCTGGAACCGCGGCCTTTTGCGCGCGGCAGGCAACGCCGATGTACAGATAGCCGCGTATGCGATCA
>JAPXTT010000005.1:0-14426 GCA_033812395.1 Leucobacter sp.
AAGTAGAGGCGTTAAAAGAGTGCTCCGCGTAGAGCACCATTGACACGCGAAACACATCGACCGCCGCATCAGACGGGAGCTCGCCAAAGGTCATCCAGAGAAAGTTGCGCGAGTAATCGAGATCGTCTCGTGGCGCAATAGGCGAAAGCCCTCTTCGCCTGCGCTGCACTGCCGCAATCACGGTTGGCAGCTGAGCAAAGAGGTACAGCGATCGCCCGAGATCATAGTCGCGATTTGTCCAGCCACCAGGCAGATGCAGTGACTCATCAAAGGTGCCCAGCTGACTTACCACGGTGCGCACAATGTCCATCGGATGCGCATGCACCGGCATGGTGTCGAGCAGTGCGAACGTACGCGCATCGAGCGCTCGTGACGCGCGTTCGGCTCGTTCAAACTCCTCGAGCTGCGCAGTAGTCGGCAACTCGCCATGCCACAGCAGATACGCGACCGCCTCGAAGGGCTGCGTCGCCGCAAGCTCTTGCACCGGGTACCCGCGGTAGAGCAGCGAGTTGGTCTCAGGGTTCACCTTAGAAATCGCGGTCTCGTCGACCACCACCCCCGCGAGCCCTTTTCTGATCTCGGTTTCAGTCATTGTGTGCTCCTACCGTTCAACGTTGAAGGTGTAGATATTCGAGTCGAAGCCAGCGTAGTCTTCGTAGCTGATCAGTTCATAGAGTTCGGCGCGGTGCTGCATATTGCCAAGCTGACTTGTCAGCGTGCCCTGCTCGTTCAATGCGTCGAGCGCCCGCTCGGCACCCCCCATTGCGATGCGCAACAACGACACCGGCCAAATCACCATGTTGATACCCACGCTCTGCAACTGTGAGGTGGTGAACAGCTCGCTTTTGCCGAACTCGGTCATGTTTGCAAGCACGGGCACATCGACCGCAGACCGAATCGCTTCGAACTCTTCAAGGGTGCGCATGGCCTCAGGAAAGATCGCGTCGGCGCCCGCGTCGACGAGCGCCTTGGCGCGATCCTTTGCTGCTTCAAGGCCTGCAACCGCACGTATATCGGTACGAGCCATGATCAAGAAGTGAGGATCGCGGCGGCCCTCGACGGCCGCCCGAATGCGGCGCACAGCGATGTCGAGGCCAACGACCTCTTTGCCATCGAGGTGACCGCATCGTTTTGGATTGACCTGGTCTTCAATGTGCAGGCCAGAGACCCCAGCGTTCTCCATCTCTTGTACCGTGCGTGCCGCGTTCATCGGCTCGCCGAAGCCGGTATCGGCATCGATGAGCGTTGGCAGCTCAGTGGTTCGAGCGATCTGCGCCCCGCGCGCGGCAACCTCTGTCAGGGTAGTGAGGCCGATGTCGGGCAGGCCAAGGTCTGCCGAGAGCACCGCTCCCGAAATATAGACCCCGTCGAATCCCTTGCGCTCGATGAGGCGAGCCGAGAGCGGGTTGAACGCACCTGGCATGCGCAGCAGGCGCCCGCTCGAGAGGTCTTCGCGAAAACGCAACCGCTTCTCGGCGGCGCTTGTAGATGAGTACAGCATCAGAAGAGACCCTTCGGCGCCGTGGCGAGATCGATCACACCAGGCGCGGCGACGATGTTCAGCTCGCGCACCTCGTCGGCGCTGAGCTCTGGCAGGCGCTGCACGAGCGTCAAGAATCGCTCAATCTCGGCAGTCTCGAGCACGGGCTCGGCCAGCATGCGGAACTTGCGAATGTAGTCTGCTCGAGCGAATGGCCGCGCGCCGAGCGGGTGCGCGTCTGCCACTGCGATCTCATCGACGATCTTGGTGCCGTCAGACAGCTCGATCTCGACGTGACCGCCGAAGGCCTTCTCGTCGGGGTCTTCAGAGTGGTAGCGGCGGGTCCACTCTGCGTCTTCTGCGGTAGTTACCTTGTGCCACAGCTCGACCGTGTCGGGCCGCCCAGCGCGAGAAGGTGTGTACGAGTCGACGTGGTGCCAACCGCCGTCTTGCAGCGCAACCGCAAAGATGTAAGGGATCGAGTGGTCGAGGGTTTCACGCGATGCCTTGGGGTCGTACTTCTGCGGGTCTCCCGCGCCAGAGCCGATCACAAAATGGGTGTGGTGGCTCGTGTGGAGCACGATCGACTTCACGTTTGCGGGGTCGACGAGCTCTGGGTGCTCACCGTGCAACTTGCGCGCAAGATCGATCCAGGCCTGGGCCTGGTATTCGGCAGAGTGCTCTTTCGTGTACGAGTCGAGAATCGCACGCTTCGGTTCGCCCGGCGCTGGCAGCGGCACCTCATAGCTCGCGTTCGGTCCGTCGAGCATCCACGCAATCACGCCGTCTTCGCCTTCGTAGATCGGCGAGGGCGAGGTTTGGCCACGCATCGCGCGATCAACCGCCTCTACCGCCATCTTGCCGGCGAACGCCGGCGCGTGCGCCTTCCACGTCGAGATCTCGCCCTTGCGAGACTGGCGAGTCGCGGTGGTCGTGTGCAGCCCCTGCGACACCGCCTGGTAAATGGTCTCGGCGTCGAGGCCGAGCAGCGTGCCGATACCCGCTGCAGCCGACGGGCCAATATGCGCAACATGGTCGATCTTGTGCTTGTGCAGGCAAATCGAGCGCACCAGATCCATCTGAATCTCGTAGCCCGTTGCGATGCCGCGCACGAGCGCTCGCCCATCTGCCCCTACGTGCTGCGCGACCGCAAGAATCGGCGGAATGTTGTCGCCCGGGTGTGAGTACTCAGCTGCAAGAAAGGTGTCGTGATAGTCGAGCTCACGCACCGCCACACCATTTGCCCAGGCAGCCCACTCGGGGCTCGTGCGCTTGCCGTGCTCGCCAGTGCCGTCGAGACCGAAGATCGAAGCGCCTGATCCCCCTCTCGATACCGGGTGCGAAAGGGCCTGCGCTCGAGCGGCAACGATGGGGCCGCGGTTCAACGATGCCGCCGCAACCGAGGCGTTGTCGATGATGCGGTTGATGATCATGTCGGTGACGTCTGCTTCAACCTCGACCGGGTCGACCGCTACCTCTGCGATCTTCCAGGCAAGTTGCCCTTCGCGTGGCAGCTCCTCTTCGCTCTTGTATACGCGAACCGTGTGCTTGACAGTCATGATTGTCCCTTCGGGGTGAGGTTGGTGGGTGAAGTTGCAGTACCGGGTGTATCTGCCGTAATAGATGCGAGGATCGACCGAAGTGCATGGTGCAAATGCACATGAGTGGCGTGCGCCGCAAGATCGGCGTTACCCTCTGCGATGGCGCGCGCAATCAGCGCATGCTCGGCGGTCGAAGCGACGAGACGATCTTGGTTGTCACGCGCGAGCCTTCGGGCTCTCGCGAGGTGGGTGCGGGTATTGCGAAGCGCCTGAACCAGGTAGACGTTATTAACCGCTGCATCGATAGCTGCGTCAAAGCGTTCAATCAGCGTGTAGTAGGCATCGGCGGCGAGCACTCCGCGCTCTGGGTGCGCCGTGTCGAACGCATCAGCGAGCGACGAGAAAGTCTCACTGTAGCCGCGCACTGCAGCAAGGCGCGCCGCGGCCTCTTCCAGCGAACGCCTCGCTTCAAAGAGACTCTCGATGTCGTCGACGTCAAACCCGGTGACGACGAGCACCCTCGCCGACTGTTGACGTATGAGCCCGTCTGTAACCAGGCGGCCAATCGCCTCTCGCATGGGTGTGCGACTCACGCCGAGCCGCACCGACTGTTCAACCTCACCGATGACGGCGCCCGGGGCGAGCACGCCGCTTTGAATCTCATCAAGCAGCGTCACATAGGCTCGATCGCTTGCGCGCAAAGGGGCACCTCCTTCTTGCTTAGCGTATACATTACAGCGAAATTTTCCAAGAAAATCTCTGAATTTGCTTTAAAATGTATACATATTCGCATTGCTGCAGCCGCCCGCAGGTGTGATCCAGCGCGCCAACGACCCCTACCAGGGGGCTGCACGTGACATGATGAGGTGTCAGCCCAATGCAAAGGAGCACGCAGTGACACGGCACCTACCTCGCGATCCAATGATTCAGAACCTGGTCTTGCAAGCACGGGCAGCCTCGCTCAGCAGGCGAAGCCTATTCAAGGGGCTCGGTCTTGGAGCCGCAGCAGTGGGCGCCGGGTCACTCGCGGCGTGCTCTGGTCAGGGTGGCCCTGGTGACGGTTCGGCGGGCACCGTGCGCTGGGCAAACTGGACGTACTATCTCGATTACGACGAAGAGACCGGGGCATACCCCTCACTCGATGCGTTTCAAGAAGAGACCAACATTCGCGTCGAGTACTTCGAAGACATCGACGACAATAAAACATTCATCGCGAAGATCAAAGACTCGCTCAAGCTCGGCCAAGACACCGGTTACGACACCTTTTGCCTCACCGACTCATCGTTGGTGCGCCTGCTCGAGCAAAATCAGCTGAAGCAATTCGACCGCAGCCTGCTGCCAAACGTCGGCGAGCAGATGATTGCAATGGTGCAGAAGGCCTCGTTTGACACTGATCGCAACTGGTCGATCCCCTACCAGGCCGGCATGACCGGGCTCGTCTACAACACCAAGCTCTACCCGCAGGGCGTGCGCAGCGTGTCAGACCTGTGGGCCCCCGAACTCAGTGGCAAAGTAAGCCTGCTCAGCGAACAAGACGACACCCTCGGTCTCGTCATGCTCGAGCAGGGCGTAAATGTTGAGGCAGACTGGGGCGACGACGAATTCTTCGCGGCTCTTGAAGTCGTCGAAAAGCAGATCGCCTCGGGCCAGGTCTACACCGTGAAGGGCAACTCGTACACTCAAGACCTGCAGACCGAGGCCGTCTGGGCTGGCATGGCATGGTCTGGCGACGTCACCATGCTGAACGATGAAGCCGGTGAAGAAATATGGAAATTCGTGGTGCCCGACGAGGGTGCCACACTGTTTATCGATTCGTTCTGCATGCCCTCGAGCACCGAGGTCTCTGAGCAAATACATCAGCTCATCGACTACTACTACGAGCCTGAGGTGGCCGCACAGGTCGCAGCGTATGTGCAGTATGTGACACCCGTGGCAGGCGCCCGCGAGGCAATGGAACAGATCGACCCTCAGCTTGCCGCAAACCCGCTCATCTTTCCTGACGAAGAAATGACGACAAGAGTGTTCGACATGCGCACAATCAGCGCCGAAGAAGATAACCGTTACGCACAGGCCTACCAGAAGGCCCTCGGCAACTAGAGTGGTGCTCGCCCGGTCGATCTCTCGCCGGTCGAGCACCACACCGATCGCCCTCTGCAGGCGAGCGCCGCGCTACGCGCCGATCAACGCTTCAATCGGCCCTCGCGCGAAGTAGATCACAAACCCCGCAGCGACAACCCAGAGCAGCCAGTGAATCTCGCGCGCTTTGCCCGAGAACGCACGAATCAAGACCCAGGCGATAAAACCCGCGCCGATGCCGTTGGCAATCGAGTAGGTGAAGGGCATCACGGTAACAGTCAAAAATACCGGCAGCGCCACGTCAAAGTGACCAAGGTCAATGCCCTTGATCTGAGTCATCATCATGGCACCCACGACAACCAGAGCCGCAGCAGCAACCTCAGTCGGAACAATCTCTGCCACTGGGGTAAAGAACATGGCGAGCAAAAAGAGGCCACCCGTGATGAGGTTCGCGAAACCAGTTCGCGCCCCCTCTCCGATACCCGAACCCGATTCGATGAATACGGTGTTCGACGAAGACGAGGTCAGACCGCCGGCTACTGCGCCGACACCCTCAACAACGAGCGCTGATTTGAGCCGAGGAAAGTTGCCTTTTTCGTCTGCGAGCTCAGCCTCACGAGAGAGGCCAGTGAAGGTGCCCATTGCGTCGAAGAAGTTCATGAAGAGCAGGCTGAACACCAGCATGATTATGCTGATGAGCCCCACCTTGCCGAAGTCAAAGCTCACTGCGCCGACAAGACTCAAGTCAGGCACGCTCACCGGGTTGCCCTGCAGGGCGGGCACGGTGAGACCCCAGCCACCGGGGTTATCGACCTTCGAGCCGAGGTGCCAGATTGCCTCTGCCACCACCGCGAGCAAAGTGCCCGCAACGAGGCCGATGAGCAGGCCGCCGCGCACCTTTCGCGCAACGAGCACTCCGGTCACAATCAGCGTGATCACGAAGATCACAGTTGGAATAGTCGCGACCGACCCGAACACGCCGAGCCCAACCGGCGGCGACTGGCTCGCGGTCACAAAGCCCGAGTTCACAAAACCGATGAACGCGATGAAGAGACCGATGCCAACGGTAATCGCGATCTTCAGCTCCATCGGCACCGCGTCGAAGATCATACGGCGCAGGCCAGTTGCCGCAAGAATCACGATGAGCACACCGTTGATCACCACAAGCGCCATCGCTTCTGGCCAGGTCACCTGACCCACGACGGTAAACGCAAGAAAGGCGTTGATGCCGAGACCCGCAGCAAACGCAAAGGGCAGTCGGCTGACGACGCCGAAAAGGATCGTCATCACACCTGCGGTCAACGCAGTCACTGCACCAACCTGACCGAAGTTGAGCTGATTGCCAGCGACGTCGGTGGTAGTGGTCAAAATAATCGGGTTCAACACCACGATGTAAGCCATCGTGACGAAGGTCACAATGCCGCCGCGCACCTCACGGCCAATGGTCGAGCCACGCTCAGTAATCTCGAAGTAACGATCAATGGCGCCCTTTGGCTGCCCCGATCTTGAACTCGTATCAGCCTTGGGCTGGGTTTCTGCCACCGACGTCTCCTTTAGTGTGATGAGGCACTCACTACAAGAACTTACCATTCAGTGAACATTCAGAAACGGCGAAGGCCCCGCCTGAACAAGACGGAGCCTTCGCTATTTCATTCAGCCGAACCCTGGCAGCTCTCGGAGTGCGCCGAGAAAGGCCGGGGGTCACCCCTGAATATCAGCTGACGCCAAGTAGGTCGATCACAAAAATCAGGGTCTTGCCGCCGAGAGGGTGGCCGCCTCCCATGCCGTAGGCCTGTGCCGGAGGCACGATCAACTTTCGGCGGCCGCCTACCTTCATACCAGGGATGCCAAGTTGCCAACCCTGAATCAGCGAGCGCAACGGAAAATTGATCGACTCGCCACGACCCCACGAACTGTCGAACTCTTCACCCGACTCAAAGTCGACTCCAAGGTAGTGCACGTCAACAGTAGAGCTCACCTGCGCCTCGTCACCGCTACCCTCGATCACATCAATAATCTGCAGTTCGGTAGGCGCCGGGCCCTCAGGAAACTCAATCTCTGGTTTAGTCAGCGGTGCATCATTCATGCTGAACATTCTTGCGGCTTTTGCTGAACCCATTCTAGAAGTTCGCTCTCAGAGTATCCGGTTCTGCCGTCACCTATACTGCACACCATTTTGTTGGGTTTCACTCACGATTATTCAATTTGGTAGTCGATTTGCAACGAGCAGCGGGGCCAAGTTCTCGGTACCCTGGTGAAGTGAAGTTTGCGCATGTAACCAGGGCAGAGGACAAGCAGCCAATTCTCGTAGCGGTTCGAGGTGATCACGCGATCCCGCTCGAAACACTCGACGAGGGCTTTTCGACCCTGCGTGAACTCATCGAGGCGGGCAACGACGCGCTCGCCCGCGTGCACGAAAAGATAGCTGCGCAGCCCGAGGGAGTGGGCGTTTCACTGTCAGAGATCAACTATGCTTCTGCGATCCTCGACCCCCCTATCGTGCTTGCCGTCGGGCTGAACTATGATGAACACGCGAGTGAGCTGAATCTCGACAACGACTCGGGGCCGGTGCTGTTTTCGCTGTTTCCGAACTCGCTCAACGGCCACGGGCAAGAGGTGCCGCTACCCCTCGCGCTCAGCGAAGAGGTCGACTACGAAGGCGAGCTCGGCGTAGTCATCGGCCGTGCCGCAAAGAATGTCACCCCCGAAGAAGCGCTCGACTACGTCTTTGGGTACACGATCGTCAACGACATCACCGCGCGCAACATTCAGTTCGCTGAGCCTCAGTGGTCGAGGTGCAAGTCGTTCGACGGCTTCTCACCCGTCGGGCCGGTGGTCGTGACTGCCGACGAGATTCCAGACCCGCAGGCACTGGGCCTCACCACTGACGTCGACGGGCTGCGCGTGCAAAACTCGACCACGGAGTTTATGATTCGCTCGGTTGCGCAGCTCATCTCGAGCATCTCGCAATCGCTCACGCTGCTGCCGGGCACCCTTATCTCGACAGGTTCACCGGGAGGTGCAGGTCGCTCGCGCAAACCTCCGCTGTACCTCATGCCAGGCACTGAGGTCACGGTAACCATCGAGGGTATCGGGGCGATCACAAACTACTGCGTCAAGGCCTAGCGGTCTGGCACATAGCAAGAGGGGGCAACCGGCCGAATCGGCCAGGTGCCCCCTCTTTCGTGTCTGAGTCGCCGCTCAGATAGGGTTTAGTCGTCGCTTAAACCCGCGAGCCGGGCGGGCTGCAGAATCTCTGCGAGCTGTGCCTCGTCGAGCAACCCCGCAGAGATGACGAGGTCAGAGACCTTCTCGTTGGTTGCGAGCGCTTCTTTCGCGAGCTTCGCGGCTGATGCGTAGCCAATGACCGGCGCAAGCGCGGTGATCACGGTCACCGAGCGTGACACCATATCTTCGAGGCGATCTTCGTTTGCCGTAATGCCATCAACGCAGTTGACGCGCAGCGTGGTGCAGGCGCGCTCAAGCCAGGTGATCGATTGGAACAGCGAGTGCGCGATGATCGGCTCGAACGCGTTCAGCTGTAGCTGGCCGGCCTCTACTGCCATCGACACGGTAACGTCTGCACCGGCCACAGAGTATGCCACCTGCGAGACAGCCTCAGGAATCACGGGGTTGACCTTGCCCGGCATGATCGACGAACCCGCCTGACGTGCGGGCAGGTTGATCTCACCGAGACCCGCCTGGGGGCCCGAAGAGAGCAGGCGCAGATCGTTCGAGATCTTTGAGAGCTTGAGTGCGCTGCGCTTGAGTGCACCCGAAAATGTGATGAACACACCGGTGTCGCTGGTCGACTCGATGAGATCGCCTGCACCAACAATCTCGAGACCGGTAATATCGCGCAAATGACGCACCACCGATTCGCGGTAGCCCTTCGGAGCGTTGATGCCGGTACCAATTGCGGTTGCACCCATGTTGACTTCGCCGAGCAGCGCAACAGTTTCACGCAGCCGGTCAATGTCTTCTCGCAGAGTCACCGCGAAGGCATTGAACTCCTGGCCGAGCGTCATCGGCACGGCGTCTTGTAGTTGTGTGCGGCCGACCTTGATGATGTGCGAGAACTCTTTGCCCTTTGCCTCGAATGCGTCGGCAAGCAGCGCAAGTTCTTCGAGCAGAGTCTTGATCGAGAAAGCCAGCGCAATCTTGATCGCTGTCGGGTAGGTGTCGTTGGTCGACTGGCTGCGGTTTGTATGGTCGTTCGGGTTGATGAAATCGTAGTCGCCCTTGCGGTGCCCAGCGAGCTCGAGTGCGCGGTTAGTGATGACCTCGTTCGCATTCATGTTGGTCGAGGTGCCAGCGCCGCCCTGCACGACGCCGACCACGAACTGGTCAAGCAGCATGCCTGTCTTAATCTCTTCGCAAGCACGGTCGATTAGGGTTGCACGTTGCTCGTCGAGCGCACCGATCTCGAGGTTTGCCCGAGCGGCAGCCTGTTTGACACAGGCAAAGGCACGCACGAAATCGGGGTAGACCGAAATTGGCCTGCGTGCGATAGGAAAGTTCTCGTGCGCCCTGGCGGTGTGCACCCCCCAATAGGCTGCGGCCGGTATCTCAAGGCTACCGATCGAATCAGTCTCGGTGCGGGTTTGGGCGGACAGAAAATCACTCACGTGTATCGGCTCCGGTGTCGAAGATGAACAGCGAAAAACCTCGCTGCGGTACCGCCCTCAAGCTTACCCGTCTTCGGCATGTTCCGAGGGCATGTTGCGCCCTGACCGCACCCCGGGTTCACCGATTGAGATTGGGCCGGTCAACCCCTCGCTCAGCGCACCACTCTGGGGTGCAGAATTTGGTTCTGAGAGGATCACCGGCCCGCGCCCCAACACCGAAAGCGGTGCGGTGAGAGTTTCTACTTGCGACCGAGGGTCATCGCTGAGTTCAGGCCGTCCAGCGTGCGTGAACGCAAGATGCCCCCGCGCGCCAATGTGTACTCGCAGCCGACGTTCAACGAGCAACCAGCCAAGACCGATCGCGAACGCAATGATGCCCGAGAGCGCTGCGACTCCGAGCCCCCAACGTGCGCCAAACGCGTCTGAGATTGCGCCTACGATCGGGGCGCCGAGCGGCGTGCCCCCCATCAGAATTGCGAAGTAGAGCGAAAGTACTCGACCGCGCACAGCCGGGTCGGTGGTGGTTTGCACGAAGGCGTTTGCGGTCGAGAGCAGCGTCGCGGTGCTGAAGCCGAGCAGCACAAGTGTGACCGCAAAAGCCCAGAAGTTCGGCATGAGCGAGCAGATAAAGCTCGATACTCCGAAGCCGCCGGCTGCGAGCACTACCACCCGAAACCGGGCTGCAGGTCGTTTCGCGACAAGCAATGCGCCTGCGAGCGATCCGACCGCAAGAATCGAAGAGAGCAGGCCATACTCCCCCGCACCACGACCAAACTCCACCGCCATAGTCGAAGAGAACACCGGAAAGTTCATGCCAAAGGCGCCGATTACAAACACAATCAGAAAGATCACGACAAGGTCGTGACGCCTGATGACGTAGCGAAAGCCCGCAATGAGTTGGTTGCCCTGCGGCTCACGCCCACTGGTGGTCGGCGCAGATGTTGGTATGCGAATGGTCACGAGCGCAATCAGCATTGCAATGAACGAGACAGAGTTCAGCACAAACACCCACCCTGAGCCGACCAGCGCAATGAGCACGCCTGCAGCGGCAGGGCCAATCAGTCTCGCTGAGTTAAACGAAGCCGAGTTTAAGGCAACCGCATTTGAGAGTTGCTCTGTGCCAACCAAGTCAGACACGAAAGCTTGGCGTGCTGGGGTATCGAATGCGTTCACTACGCCGAGCGCAAGCGCGAAGGCATAGAGGTGCCAGAGCTCGGCGGTGCCGAGAATCAACAACACACCGAGCCCGAATGCGAGCAGCATGAGTAGCGACTGTGTGACCATCAGTACTTTGCGACGGTCGAAGCGATCGGCCACAGCCCCGCTCAAGGGCACCAGCAGCAGCTGTGGCCCAAACTGCAGCGCCATGGTGATGCCAACCGCGATCGCGTTTGTGTCGCTGAGTTCGGTGAGCACCACCCAGTTCTGGGCGGTGGCCTGCATCCATGCACCGACATTCGAAATCAGCGCTCCGATAAACCAGACGCGATAGTTTCTTACGTTCAGGGATCGGAACATCGATGACACGTTGTAGGCAGCCTCCTCGGATTGCTACCTCTACCCTACGCCCTGACCGAACAGGCTGACGGTGGTTACATCTAGAACTGAATGCGGGGAGGCTCTGAAATCGCTGCCACGTTGTCAACCTCGAAGAAGTCGCGGGCTTCAAAGCCAAACATCTTCGCAAAGAGGTTGTTCGGAAAGATCTGCAGCTTCGTGTTGTACTCTCGAACGCCGCCGTTGAAAAAGCGACGCGAGGCTTGAATCTTGTTCTCGGTGTCAACCAACTCGGTCTGCAACTGCAAGAAACTCTGGCTCGCCTGCAACTGAGGGTAGGCCTCTGCGACCGCAAAGATGCTCTTCAGCGCCTGCTGCATGTGCCCCTCGGCAATCGTCGCCTCGGCTGGAGACTGAGCAGAGATTGTTTCTGCCCGGGCCTCGGTAACCGCCTCAAACACGCTCTTCTCGTGCCCCGCGTACCCTCGAACCGCATCTACAATGCTCGGAATCAGGTCGGCTCTACGCTTGAGTTGCACCGTGATATCGCTCCACGCTTCGTTCACACGAATGCGCAGCGATACTAGCGAGTTGTAGGTGATCAATACATACAGCGCAAGCACCACCACAACGCCGAGAATGATGAGTGTCGTAACCAGGCCAGACATGCTCAAATCTTATCGATCGAGGTATCGAGAACGCTGTGAGTGGTGTCTTCAGGCAGCAGTTCGGGTTACCTCCCAAGCACCCGCTCGAGGTATGGGTTAGCGAACACGCGGTCGGGGTCGAGCCTGTTTCTCACCGCGAGAAACTCGTCAAATTTTGGGTATGTCAGGCGCAAAGACTCGGCATCGCGAGTGTGCATTTTGCCCCAGTGCGGCCGCCCGTCGTGAGCTTTGAGCAAGGCCTCTGCCTCGCGAAAGTACTCGCGATCTGGGTCTCGCCAATAGCGATGCACCGCGATGTAGCCGCTCTCACGGCCGTGCGCGGTCGAGAGCATCAGCTCGTCTGCCGCGGCAGCGCGCACCTCGACCGGAAACGAGATGCGGTAATTCTTTCGCTCAATCAGCTGGCGCAACTCTCGGAGTGCGGTAGGCACCGCATCGAACGGCAGCGCATATTCCAGTTCGCGAAAGCGCACCCGACGGTTCGTCACATACACACGGTGAGACACGTCGCTGTAGTCGCGGCTGCTTGAGACCGTTTCAATCGCCCGGTTGATGCTGGGCGTGGCGCTCGGCACGAACCGCTCGAAGCCAACCACAGCGCCGAGCATCGCGTTGTTCACGATCTCTTCATCGATAAACCGCGACACTCTGCCGAGCGGGTGTGCACCCGAGTCGATGGGCAGCCGAGTGTTCGTCTTCGTGCGGGTGCTGTTGGTGTGTGGAAACCAGAAAAACTCGAAATGATCGGCGGCCCGGTTGAGCTCAGCAAAGTTTTCTAGCACCTCTTCGTAGGGTGCTGAGGCTTCAACCGCTCGCAATAAAAACGAGGGCACACACTGAATTGTGACAGTCAACAGCACCCCGAGTGCGCCCAGGCCGAGTGCGACAGCCGGCAACAGGTCTGCGTTGTGATCCTCGTCGACATCGATAATTTCGCCGGTACCGGTCACAAGCGTCGCGCCAACGATACGGGTAGAAAGACCTCCAAAGCCGAGACCTGTCCCGTGCGTGCCAGTCGAGGTCGCACCCGAGATGGTCTGGTGATCGATGTCACCCATATTCTCAAGGGCAAGGCCGAGTGGGTCAAGAATCGATGGCAGCTCCCAAAGATGCGTGCCCGCCCAAAGGGTGACCCTGCCGCGTTCGAGATTAACGTCAACGAGCCCGCGTAGACTCTCCATGCTCAGACGCACGCCGTCGGTAGCCCCAATCGCAGTGAAACTGTGCGAGGCACCAATCGGTTTCACTGGATGCCCGGTTTCTCGCGCGCGCTGTACCGCGAGCACTACCTGCTCGACGGTTCTCGGGGCCACCTCGAGCACGGGCCGCGATGTTTCTGTGCGCGCCCAGTTGCGCCATTTTGCGGTCATAGAAAGCATTTCCCTTCGCCTCTATACGTCAGCATTGTTTCGAGCAACGAGGATCGCCCGCCGCCCGACGCATGCACCTGCACGGGAACAATCTCGTTCGCGTGCTCCATAATCTCGCCAGATTTCGTGTGCCGCAGCCACACCCGGTCTCCCACTGAGAGCCGCCTGGCTGCCTTGCCGATGAGTGGCGTCTGCACCTCACCCGCGCCCTCGCGTGTCGCGTACGAGAGACCTGCGGGGTACACCACCTGTGGCAGGCGATCAGAGCCCGCGACGCCAGAAGCGATCCATCCGCCGCCAAGCAGCGTCGCGGTGTTGCGGTTTGGCCGACGCACCACGTCAAGCGCGAATGCTGCTGCGGGAGCAGGAGTGAACGCGCGGTAGTTGTCGAATAGATGGGGGCCAAACAGCCCGCTGCCCACTGCTATCTCGGTGATCGCGTCTTCGGCGATCGTCCGCTCGATAGATCCAGTGCCGCCACCGTTGACGAACTCGAGCGGATGAAGCGCCTGCACCGCACCGATCGCCAAGGCCCGCCGTTCAGCAAGTTCAGCACTGCTCATCTGCTGAATTTTTCGCATCAAGACGCCCCTCGCGGGATCACCTACCGGCTCATCACCGACACCAGCGATCTGCGCCTCATACGACATGATGCCAACGAGGTCAAAACCCCGGCGCTGCAGTACTCGTTCGGCAAGGCGACGAAGTTCATCGGGTTCGTGCACGGGCGAACGCAGCGCGCCGATGCTTCCAAGTAGCTTCGTGTTCCATGACGCGTCGAAATCAAGGCAGACGCGAATGGGTACCCGACCCGAGGGCCGGGCGACACTATCGATGAGCTCGAGTTGATCGACACTGTCGATCATGATTGCAATGCGGCTGGCCGCCTGCTCGTCTGCTGCAAGCGCGGCTATCGCTGCTCGGTCAGCAGTCGGGTATGCGACAACGATGTCATCTATCGTCTCGCTGAGCCAAAGCGCTTCGGCGAGCGTGAAGGCGAGCACCCCTTGGTAACCCGGAAGGGCGAGGACCGCGTCGAGTATGCCCCGCACCCTGAGTGACTTTGAGGCGACGCGCACGGGTGTACCTTTTGCGCGGCGCAGAATGTCGTGCGCGTTGTGCGCGAGGGCTTCGACGCCGAGCGCAACGACGGGGGCGCTGAGATG
>JAPXTT010000006.1:0-14187 GCA_033812395.1 Leucobacter sp.
GCCAGATGCAAGGCGGATTCTAGGAGTCGTCGCAACACCGGGGTATAGATCAGTTCGTAAGGATGAGCTTAGTGAGGCGCTGGGCTGGGGTTTCCCAGTCCAGCGTTTTGCGTGGCCGACCGTTCAGTCTCTGCGCGACGAGCTCGAGGTCTTCTGGCCCGAACACCGACAGATCAGTGCTCTTAGGGAAATACTGCCGGAGGAGTCCGTTGGTGTTCTCGTTCGAGCCGCGCTGCCAAGGTGATGCCGGATCACAAAAGTACACCGGCAGCCCGTTTTCAACACTGAAGAGCTTGTGCTCGGCCATCTCCGCGCCCTGATCCCACGTCAACGAACCGCGTAGATGTTCCGGCAGCGTCATCATGAGTTCGGTGAGCACGTCGCGCACCTCGGGTGCGGTATGCCCCGCGGGGAGATACCCGAGCATCACATAGCGGGTCTGTCGTTCCACGAGCGTCACGATCGCACTCTGGTTCTTCTCGCCCACGATCAGGTCACCTTCCCAATGCCCGGGAACGGCGCGGTCTTCGATCTCGGCGGGTCGTTCTGAAATCATCACCATCGGGTCAGTGAACCGTTCCCGCCGATGCTCCGATGAGCGTCTGGGCTTGCGCCTAATTCGTCCGGTTCGGAGCGCATCGGCGACCTCGCGTCTCAAGCCGCCTCGGGCCTGCACGTAGAGCGCTTGGTAGATCGTCTCGGTGCTCACCCGCATACTCTCGTCGGTCGGATACTCGACCTTCAGCGTATGGCTGATCTGCTCCGGTGACCACTGCACCCGGAGTTTCTCAGCCACATAGTCACGCAGTCGACCCTCCTGCACGAGCTTCGCAAGCTTGGGGCGAAGCCGCTGCCCGGCAGCCTGGCGATGAGCGGCAAAGGGGTGGTATGTGCCGTCCCCGTTCTGGTGGTGATCAATCTCGCGTTTGATTGTCGAGGCCGGCCTGCCCAACTGTTGACCGATCATCCGCAACGAGAAGCCCTCTCGCCTGAGATCAGCGATCCGTTCACGCTCGGCCAGGGTGAGAAAGCGCGCGTGTAGCTCTCGTTCAAGAACAGCAAGCCCGGGGCCGGGCGTCGGGTACATGATCATATCCACCATCGTGGTGGTTCCGGTGTTGGAGTCAACTCTGCGCCCATCGGGATAGGTGCGAATGTTCTTGCTGCGTGTGACGCCGTGTTCCCAATCACGGCAGGTACGCACATGCACCCCGATCTGGCGAGCTGCTGACGCCTGGGAATGACCGGCATCTCGGAGCCTCAGATACTCGGCCTTCTTCGGGTGTGGAAGGCGGCGAGATTTCATCCCGGCTTGCCGCGCCCACACGTGAGCGGTGTTGATGTTGATGCCAAGCTCTCGGGCGACCGCGGTCGCGGACCCGATCACCTGCATGCGGTCGAGGAACCTCGGTCTGAGGGTCGCGAGTTCTTGCTTTGTAAACGACATGGTGGTCGCAACTCCCTGCTGTCAGGGTGTTGCGACCACCATTAGAACCCGCCCAAATCTGGCCGGGGTTTTGTTGTCTCTGTTGCGAGTGAGCTTAGCCTTGCCTCGCTTGCGCCAATAGCGCAGCGGCGTATCGTTGAAAGGGATGCGGCGTCGCAGCCCACCGCGTGGCTTGAACTACAAATCACGGCGCGGCGCCCAGATGGGAAAGCAAGTGACTACCAAAGAGTTTCAGGCCCCAGTAGCGAACGACAGCTTGAACCGAGCCGTCGGCGTTGAACAGCACCTCAGCCCGGTGCTGCACGATCTGATTGCCCTCGCGATCAACACGAAGCAGGCGCACTGGCACGTGCGCGGCGCAAACTTCATGGGCGTACACGAGTTTCTTGACCAGGTTGTGACGCACGCGCAAGACGCGGGCGATGAGGTCGCAGAGCGCGTCGTTGCGCTCGGCTTGCCCGTCGACGGCCGGGTGGGCGCGGTCGCGAAGCGCACCAGCACACCGGAGATGAGCCCCGGCTTTCAGCAGTCGATGACCACGGTTGCCGAAGTGGTTGCGCAGCTCGATGCGACCATCGCGACCGTGAACGCCGCGATCGAGGGGCTCGACGACATCGACCCCGTGAGCCAAGACATCGTGATCGCGATCGCCCAGCAGCTCGATAAAGACCGCTGGTTCTTGTTCTCGCACTACGCCGAGTAGACGGCGGTGAGCGCCAGAAGTCGGCTTTGGAAGTCAATTACCGATCAAGCTGAGGCGTGGTCGCCGGGTAACGAGCGTGAAGCGCGAGCGCTCACTGACATCAGGAAAGCGATTTCAGAATCTGGTGAGGCCTCTATCTCTCGTGATGCGGGGCCAACCCATTTCACCGCGAGCATGTTTGTGTTTGACGCTCAACTCACGCATGTTGTGCTCTGCTATCACCGAAAAGGGCAATTTTGGGTGCAACCCGGAGGGCACGCAGAACAAGACGACGACTCAGTGGTCTCTGCAGCCTTGCGTGAGTTATCTGAAGAGACCGGATTGCGTGCTGATGATGTGTTGGTGTGGGGAGTGGCCGATATCGATAGCCATGGGTTGAACAGTCGATTCGGCCGTTGCAAACGGCATCTTGATTTTGGTGTTGCCGCAGTTGTGAGGCAGGGGCAGTTGCCGCAACTTGTGGTGAGCGACGAGTCTGAAGAGCTAGGTTGGTGGCCGGTCGCTGGGCTGCCGCCGAACTGCCCCCCTGGGTTCGAGCAGAGACTGACCCGCATTCGAGCACGCCTGTTCGCGGGGTAGGGGCCGGGCCGCTCGGTACGCTGAAGGCATGAATCCGAAGACCCCCGTGATTGTGATCGCGCCCGACTCGCTGAAGGGCAGTTGTTCTTCTGTGCAGGCGGCACGCGCGATCGCGCGCGGGGTGCGGGCGGCGTTTGGCGAGCGGGCCGACGTGCGCGAGCTGCCAATGGCCGACGGCGGTGAGGGCACCCTCGATGCACTTGTCGCTGCCTGGGGTGGCGATGTCACTTGGGTCGAGACGAGCGATGCGCTCGGCAGGCCGGGCAAGGGTCGCGTTGGTTTTGAGCTCAGCAACGAGCGCGCGGGATCAGCCAGCCGCCTGCGGGCAATCATCGAGGCGGCAGACGCCAACGGGCTACCCGCGGTGCTCGACCAGCCGCTGCGCCCCCTTGACGCCGACTCCGTCGGGGTTGGCGCTCTGATCCTCGCCGCGCTCGACGCGGGTGCCGACGAACTGTTGCTCTGCATCGGTGGCTCGGCCACGAACGATGGTGGCGCGGGCATGCTGCGCGCGCTCGGGGCGCGCTTGCTCGACGCGCAGGGCTGTGAGGTTGCGGTTGGGGCGCGCGGATTGCTCCAGCTGCACAGCATTGATCTACGCGGGATCGACCCGCGCGCCGCGCGGGCCAGCTGGCGCATCGCTTGCGACGTTGATAACCCGCTGATTGGCCCTCGCGGCGCCGCAGCCGTGTTTGGGCCGCAGAAGGGTGCGACGGCTGAGGAAGTCGAGCAGATCGACAAAGGGCTTGCGACGCTTGCGAGGCTGCTCGCGCAAGAAGCGGGCGTCGACGCGCTCGAGCTTCAGGCACGTGCCGGGCTCGGTGCCGCGGGTGGGTTGGCGCTCGGCCCGTGTGCGCTCTTCGGTGCTGAGCTGCTGCCCGGCGCCCAGCTTGTGAGCGACGCGATCGGGCTGCCCGCAGCCCTTGCCGACGCCACGATTGTGTTCACCGGCGAGGGTCGTCTCGATTCGCAGTCGCTCGACGGCAAGGTTGTGTCACAGGTGCTCGCCGAGGCTTCACCCGACACCCCGGTCTTCGTGATCGCAGGGTCGAATCGGTTGAGCGGCGAGGCACTTCGAGATGCAGGCATTGCCGCCGCGTTCTCGATCGCGCAGGGGCCAGCGACGCTCGACGAGATGCGTGCCGAGGCGTCTCGCCTACTTGAAGACACCGCGCGGCAGGTCTGCGGGGCGATCCTCGCCGCTGCAAAAATCGAAGCCACAAACTCGGCGTCAGACTAGACTTGAGCCCATGGCTGATTCTTCATTTGACGTGGTGAGCAAACTTGATCCGATGGAGATCGAGAACGCGGTAAACCAGGCTCGCAAAGAGCTCGAGCAGCGCTATGACTTCAAGGGCGTCGGCGCTGACATCAACCTCAACGACAAGGTGATGCTGCTCAAGGCGAGCACCGAAGAGCGCGTGCTCGCGGTGCTCGACGTTGTGCAGTCGAAGTTCATCAAGCGTGGCATGTCGCTGAAGGCGCTCGACGCTGGCGACCCCTACCCGAGCGGCAAAGAGACCCGCATCGAGGTCAAGCTCAAAGAGGGCATCGACCAGGCCACCGCGAAGACGCTCAACAAGCTCATTCGCGACGAGGGTGCGAAGAGCGTCAAGAGCCAGATTCAGGGTGATGAGCTGCGCGTCAGCTCGAAGAGCCGTGACGATCTGCAAGACACCATCGCGCTGCTCAAGGGCGCTGATGTTGATGTGGCGCTGCAGTTCGTCAACTTCCGGTAGGTACCTCGTTAGGGGCGAGCGAGCATGAGCACGCGCGAAGACACCATCGAGTTTCTTGTCGACCAGCTCTCGGGGCTGCCGGGCATTCGCGCGCGCAAAATGTTCGGCGAGTACTGTCTGTACTACGACGAGAAGCCGGTCGCGTTCATCTGCGACGACGAGCTGTTCGTGAAGCCCACAGACGAGGGCCGTGCCTACATCGGCGAGCCCGAGGAGGCGCCCGCCTACCCGGGGTCGAAGATGTACTACCGCGTGAGCGGCGATCGCTGGGAAGACCGCGATTGGCTCTCGGGCCTCATTGACACCACTGCGGCCGCGCTGCCCAAACCGAAGCCGAAGAAACCAAAGGTTTCGAAGCCGGCGAAGTAGTCACCCCTTGTAGCTCAGTCGCCATCCGCCCCGGCCGGGTCAAGACGCACAGCCCTCCGGGGTATTCTGCTTGTGTGAAATTCACTAAGCGGCAGAAAGTCATCGCGGCGTCGGCAGCGGGGGTGCTCGTGGTGGGCATCGGCGGTTTTGGGGCCTGGCAGTGGAGCCAAACATCTACCTCGGCGGCGGCCTACGAACAAGCTGACGGCGAACTGCGCACCGTGAACGGCGAGCGCAACCGCGCGGCAGCCGAGCTGAACAAGGCCCGGGAGGGCGCGCTCGCCGCCCACACGGCTGCGACGCAGCTCAGTGGGGCCGCTGATCCCGCGCTGCTTGAAAGCCCCGCTGCTCGAGACGATCTGATCGTGGCCACCGAGGCGCTCGCCAAAGCTGCTGCCCTCCAGGTGAACGAGGTCGGCGCGCTGGCGCTTCCGGCCGCTGAGACCGCGAATCGCGTGGCATCGACCGCCGCACCCGAGGGGCGAGAGGCACAGCTTGCAGGTGCGAAGAAGCTTGAGGCCACGGCGACCTCGCTTAAGAGCGAAGCGGCCACATTGACTAAGCAGAACGAGGCAATCAAGAAAGCCGTTGCCGCCACCGAGAAGTCGGAGCAGCAGCTCATCGCTTCGGCGCACACCAAGGGTGCCGCAACAGAGGTGCCCGAGCTGGCGTCGCAAGAGACGAAAGATGCCTTCGCCGCTGCGGTTGCCGCGCTGCAGAAACCAGCGAAGAACGCCGACCTCGTTGCGCTGCTTCGCGCCTACCAGGATGCGTCGGCGGGCATGGTCGCATCCACTGAGGTGGCGGCACGCAACCAAGACCCCGCGAGCATCGAGCCCACGTATATCAACGGCATTCTGATCGCGAACAAGACCTACCCGCTGCCGAGCTGGTGGGGCGACGGACTGACCGGTGAAACTGTCGCCGCGTTCGACGCGATGCAGGCCGAAGCGGCGGGGCAGGGGCATAGCCTCTACATCTCGAGCGGGTTTCGCTCGTATGCATCGCAGGCCTCCATCTACAACTCGCTCGTCGCGCAGGTTGGCGTGGCGGGGGCAGACCGAGACACCGCGAGACCCGGGCACAGCGAGCATCAGACAGGACTCACGGTCGACCTCAACTGCATCTGCGAGGGCTTCGGCTATCAGGCCGACGGCCAATGGGTGGCTGCGAACGCGCATCGCTTTGGCTTCATCGTCCGCTACCCCCAGGGCAAAGAGCCCGTGACCGGCTACATCTGGGAGCCGTGGCACCTGCGCTACCTCGGGGTCGAGAACGCCACCGCTGTCTACAACTCGGGCCTGTCGCTCGAGGAGTACCTGGGCATCACCTCGAGCTATAACTAGTGCTACTCCGCCGGGGAGCAAGTGCGTGGGGCGGGTCGCGAGGGTAGACTTGAGGTTCGTATGTCCGCGGATCCCGGAAACTCGGGTTTCGTGGCCAACCAAGATCCCCGCTTGCACCTTGGAGTGAATTTCACATGGCTGAACAGACCCGCCTCGACAAAGTAATCGCCCTTGCCCGCCACCGCGGCTTCGTCTACCAAGCGGGTGAGATTTATGGCGGATCGCGCTCAGCCTGGGATTACGGCCCCCTCGGCACCGCGCTGAAAGAGAACATCAAGCGTCAGTGGTGGCGCGCCATGGTGCAGAAGCGCGACGACGTGGTCGGCATCGATTCGAGCGTCATTCTGCCGAAGCAGGTCTGGGAGGCATCGGGCCACGTCGAGGTCTTCAGCGACCCGCTCGTTGAGTGCCTGCAGTGCCACAAGCGCTACCGCGAAGACCACCTCATCGAAGAGTTCGAAGAGAAGAAGGGCCGCGCACCCGAGGGTGGCCTCGCCGAGATCGTCTGCAAGAACTGTGGCACCCGCGGCCAGTTCACCGAGCCCCGCGCCTTCTCGGGCCTGCTCAAGACCTACCTCGGCCCCGTCGACGACGAGGCAGGCATGCACTACCTGCGCCCCGAAACTGCGCAGGGCATCTTCGTGAACTTCGCAAACGTGCTGCAGTCGGCTCGCGTGAAGCCCCCGTTTGGCATCGCGCAGATCGGTAAGAGCTTCCGCAACGAAATCACACCGGGCAACTTCATCTTTAGAACCCGAGAGTTCGAGCAGATGGAGATGGAGTTCTTCGTCGTGCCCGGCACCGACGAAGAGTGGCAAGAGTACTGGATGAACGAGCGTATGGCGTGGTACGTCGGCCTCGGCATCGACGCTGACAACCTGCGCTTCTATGATCACCCGAAAGAGAAGCTGTCGCACTACTCGAAGCGCACCGCCGACATCGAGTACCGCTTTGGTTTCACCGGTGGCGAGTGGGGCGAGCTCGAGGGCATCGCGAACCGCACCGATTTCGATCTCTCGACCCACACGAAGCACTCGGGCAAGGATCTCTCGTTCTACGACCAGGCGGGCGACGAGCGCTTCGTGCCTTACGTGATCGAGCCGGCCGCTGGCCTCACTCGCTCGCTCATGGCTTTCCTGGTCGACGCCTACCGCGAAGAAGAAGTACCGAACGCAAAGGGTGGCACCGACACCCGCACCGTGCTCGGCCTCGACCCGCGCCTCGCGCCGATCAAGGCTGCCGTGCTGCCGCTCAGCCGCAACGAGCGCCTCTCGCCACTGGCCCGCGAAATCGCTGCCGACCTGCGTGATGACTGGAACATCGACTTCGATGACGCCGGCGCAATCGGCCGCCGCTACCGCCGCCAAGACGAGATCGGCACCCCGTTCTGCGTCACGGTCGACTTCGATTCGCTCGACGACGACGCGGTTACGGTGCGTGAGCGTGACTCGATGGAGCAGGCTCGTGTGCCTCGCGCCGAGCTGCACGCCTACCTCGCTGAGCGGCTGCGCGGGGCGTAATACCCACTGCCGACTACCCGGAAGCGGTGCGAGCATGAATCAGCTGGGGGTTCACAGCGGCAGCCCCGCTCGCTTTGGGAGAATAGGGGCATGAGTCTTAGCCCGGATCAGCCCGAGGATCTCGCGAACCAGCAGCAGCCGATTGCAGCGCCCGCAAACGATGCCTCAGTGCTCGCCGAACCTGCGCCAGTGTCGGCTACCGGAGCTGCGGGGCCTTCCGCCCCGCAGCCGGCTTGGGCGCGCCCCGCAGTAGAGGTGCAATGGGCTGAGACGGAGCCGCTCGAATACCATCAGTTGCTGCGCGGGGTGCCGCGCCCGAAGTGGTGGAAGCCCGTGCTCGGGCTGATCCTCGGCGTGCTCTACTATCTCGCGCTTTCAACGGTCTTTACCCTGCTCATTTTCGGTATTGCGGCTCTGAACGCGGCCGAACCACTCGGAGCCGACGCGATGATGGAGCTCGCGATACCGGATACGCAGAAGCCACTCTCGATGGTGATGACGCTGGGTTCGCTCGCGCTAATGATTCCATCGGCGTTGCTTGCGATGCTGAGCGTTGGGTTGAGCCCCGCAGGTCGCCTCTGGTCGGTGGCGTTGCGCATTCGGTGGCGCTGGATCGGGCGCACCATCGTGCCGGCGATCGTCGCGCTCTTCATCATGAACGCCGTTGGCATCGGGCTCGATCTGGTGCTCAACCCGAGCTCGACGGCGCAGGCTACCGCAGGCGCCGCGGGTGCCCAAGAGATCAACGTCAGCGCCGCGCTCTGGTCGGTGCTGATCATTCTGCTGCTCGTGCCGCTGCAGTCCACATCTGAAGAGTTGATCTTTCGTGGCGCGTTCATGCAGGCGATCGGGGCGTGGCGCAGCAAAGTCTGGTTCATTGTGCTGCTCGCAGTCGGCCTGCCGGTGGTAGCGCTGGTCTTCTATGCGACGGGCGGTCTCTCTGGCCTTGCTGAGCAGGGCAGCCGCGTGCTGATTGTCGGTGCGGTGCTCTTCGGAGCGGCTGCGCTATTGAAGTGGCGCACGGGTAGCCCGATCATCGCCGTGGCGCTGCCCAGCTTCGTGTTTGCGTTCGCGCACATCTACGAAATCTGGGGCATGCTCTCGGTGGCAAGCATGGCGGTGGTTGCCGCGTGGCTCGCATGGCGCACGGGCGGGCTTGAAGCGGCCATCACCCTGCACGTCGTGAATAACCTCGTGGGCTTTCTCATGATGACCATGGCCTTCGGTGGTGAAACCGCGCAGACCGCAGATGGCGGCAGCCCGGTCTCGCTCTTTGCGGCCGTGCTTGGCCAGGTGCTTTTTGCGTGGTGGGTTGATCGCGACTTTAGGCGCATCGACGGCCGGCGCACCCGCATCGATCGCGTGCAGCGCACGGTTGCTGTGCAGCCCGGGCAGCCTATCGGCCAGATGAACGGGGGCGTTGCCGCATGATCGACGTTGTTGTCACCGGCCGCAGCCTGCCCGCCCTGCAGAGCGCGCTCGATCTTGCCGAGGTGGGCCTGAGCGTGATGGTGCTTGACGACGGCTCCTCTTCGGCTCTGCGGCCGTGGGCTGAGAGAGACCCCGACGGTATCATCGCTGAGTTTGCAAAGAGGATCGCCGCGCCTCTCGACCAAGACGATAGCCACGACGCAGACGCCGCCCGGCTAGTTGAGATTCCTGCTCAAGCACCGCTTCTGCTGCAGAGCGAAGCATGGTTGCCCCAGTCTTCGCCGAACGTGTTGGGAATTCCAGCGGTGCCGCTTGCGACCGAAACCAGTGCGGTGCTCGGCGCCGGGGGCGCCTTTCGTGCTTACCTCGACCGGCTCACTCCGCTGCTCACAGTGGGCAAGACTCGCATGCTTGGCGAGCTGGTGAAGAAGCGCATGGGGGCAAAGACTCGCGATTTGCTTGTTGACCCGCAGGTGTTTGAGCGTTTCGGGGTGGATGCCTCAGAGGTTGAGGTTGCCGTGGCCTCTCCCGGCCTCAACGAGGCGCTCTCACGCGCAGGTTCGCTGAGCACTGCGGTACTTGCATACGCTGACCGGAATGTTGCACGTGAAACGAGAGTTGCGCCTGTTTTTGGTGCCGAGGCGTTTGTGAATACATTGCTTCGACGACTCGAACTTTACGGAGTGCGGCTGCGTTCGGAGCGAGCGATTGCTGTTGCGCAGGAAGACGAGTCGTGGGTCGTTCAGCTTGACGGCGGCGACACGCTGCAGGCGCGCGCGCTGATCGCAGATCTTGGCGCTTCTCCGGTCGCCAGCCACGAGTTCACCCCCCTCGTGGAGACCGTGCTGCCGAGCGAAGCTCGAGTGTATGCCGAAATTGACATGGAAAGGCCCGAGTGGTTGGCCCCCGGGGGGCGGGCTATCGCCCGAGTGGCTGATTGGGCTGTGCTGCTCGATGCATCGGCTGAGCATGATTCGGCAGATGAGGGGAGGCCGGGGAGCAGCGAGGCTGGGTTTGTTTGCCGACTGGTATCAAAGGTTGCCCCCGTGCGCGATCAGCTTGAAGGCGTCGTGCGACTGCAGAAGTCTGAGGATAGCTCTAGCCGCCACAAAGGCACTGGTGTTGGTATTGAGTGGTTGCAAGGCTCGACGCTGATCGAAGTCTCGCCGATCGCCGCCCCGTACCGCACCCTGACGCAGCGCCACAAGGCAGCTGAGGCGATCGCTGCGCTTGAAGTGGAGCACCCAAAGCTTCTTGCGGTCGGACGCGCAATTCACGGTGACGACCAGGCTGAGGCGCTTTCAAGCGCGCGGGCCGCGACCGTGAGGCTGCGCCGACGCCTGCTGGGGCTCAGCGAGTAGCTCGCTCTCGTGGCCCGAGTATTGGCATATTACGAAAATGGAATATGACCGAGCAATTGTGCGGGGTAGGCTTAGAGAAATTGCACGCGGCAGCGCCGCTAGGTCTGGAGGAATCATGAAGGGCAAGATCGCTTTTGTGCTTGGAGCTGCGGTCGGCTACGTACTCGGATCGCGCGCCGGTCGCCAGCGGTACGAGCAGATCAAGCGCGGCGCGCAAACAGTCTGGAACACCGAACCGGTGCAGAAGGGTGTCGGCGCAGTCAAGGGTGCAATCGATGAGCGTGCCGACGAGATGAAGGCATTCATTCGCCGCGCTTCGTCTGACGCATTTGCAAACATCGCAAAGCAGGCGGCCCCGCAGCCTCAACAAAAGCCTGAAGCCGCCACCCCCAGCTCGGGTGGCGACGCATCGAAGCCTAGTGAGGCTGGCGCATGAGTCGGCGCGATGACCAGGCGGGCACAATCGAACTGCTCGCCCGGCTGCCCTATCAGTTCGTAAGGCTCGCAAAGGCCGAGTTCGAGAACGCGAAGCGAGAGATCACTTCGAAGCTCAAGCGGGGCGGCATTGGGTTGCTCGCGATTATCGTGGCGTTGTTTTTCGTGTTCTTCGCGATTGGCTGTCTCGTGACGGCCGCCATTGCCGGTATCGCAGTCGTCTGGCCGGTGTGGCTGTCGGCGCTCGTCGTTGCCTTCGCGCTGCTGTTGCTCGCAGCCGGGGCGATCCTCGGCGGTGTCGCACTGCTAAAGCGAGGCGTGCCGATGCCTGATGAAACAATTGACCGCGTTGAGGGCGACCTGCAGACGATGAGTGAGGTTCGCTTCAACTCGTCGGCACACATGCCACAGCACGGGGAGAAGGGAAATTGGCGATGAGTCAGCAGAATCAGCAGGCCAGGCAGTCGCCACCAACCGAGCGTGAACTTGGCCTCATTGAGGCGAGTCAGGCTCGCAGTGAGCTCTACGACACCCTGGGGCAGCTGCGTGTCCAGCTTGACTACGCGCAACGCATCGATGATGGCATTGCACGGGCAAAGCGCCGTATCGCCGCCGAGAAGCAGGAGAATCCGTTGGCATTTGGCACAGCCGTCGTTGGTGTGGCCGCGGTCTGCGGGATTGCCGTCTGGGCTATCGCTACCAAGGTTGCAAAGACCTTCCAGTAGCTTCGAGCTCTGTGTCGCAGGGTCACAGTTGTGTTGCGTTTGCCGTATCGGGGCCTCTGGTTTTGCGTTGTCTCCCCTGCGGGGTAAGAATAGGGGCAACGGAAGTACGTGCTTCCCAGCCGGTCTCGGGTCGAAGCTGACCTGAGATTTAGGCTGTTTTTGTGTGTCCGCCGATGTGAGTGGGGTGTATGTCGATCGAGCAGAAGCCACTAAATGGGTTGCGCGTGCTCGTGCCCCGCGGTGGCACCTGGGGCGAGATCGTGGCGCAGGCTCTGCGAGAGCAGGGCGCAAACACGGTGATTGCACCCCTCGTAGACTTCGCCCATACGAGCGAAGAAGATCGGCTTGTTGATGCGCTGCATCGGCTCGAAGAAGGTTACTACGACTGGATCACCGCGACGAGCGCGACCGTTGTCGATGTGTTGGCGCATCACAAGGCGAAGATTCATGAGCGTACTCGCGTCGCGGTTGTCGGTGAGGCAACCGAGCAGGCGTTCATTGAGGCTGGCTATCAAGTGAGCCGCACGCCCGACGAGTCGAACATCACGACCGAGGGTCTGCTTCAGGTATGGCCCGAGATTGATGCGGGTGAGGTTCTGAAGGTGCTTACCCTGCGGTCTGACGTGGCGAAGCCGGTGCTCACCTCAGGGCTTATCGATCGAGGCCACGACGTGACTCAGGTCGTCGCGTTTCGCACAATCGGCGTGCCGGTCTCAGCCCATATTCGTGAAGACGTCGAATCGGGTCGCATCAACGCGTTGCTCGTAGCCTCTGCCCGCATCGGTAAAGAGGTTGCGGCGCAGTTTCCGGTGCTTCCCGAAGAAACCATCGTGGCCTGTGTCGGCCCGCACACCCACGAAGAGACTGTCGCGGCAGGACTCAAGCACAACCCGAGCGGGGCATCGCTCGCGCAAAAGCGTGCGCTGATCGAGACGGTCGAGTCGGCCATCGATCAGAGTGACATGCTCGACTAGCGCGACCAATCTCAAACACCTCACCCCTGACGCATAAGGTTGTGAGCCAGGGGGCACGAACGGGGCGAGCGCATGGCAAGGTCACTGTTGTTATTTCGGCAGGATTATTCTGCGGTTCTCCGGCCGGGCGAGCAGGTACCTGATGGGGTGCAAGAACTCTTTGCTGAGATCGACTGGTCACCCCTGCAGATGCGTGAAGGCGGCAAAGCGGCACTTACGGCGCTGCGCCTTGCGGGCATAACGCTACTTTGGTTTTCTGCGCCAGAGGTGAGCTTTGTGTGGCGACGCAGACGTCGTACCGCACGCAATCGACGCATCTACGCGTTGGTGAGCAATGGCGCGATGTCGGTGGGATCTGCGGGCGTTGTCGCTGACGCGACGGCTGATCAGGTGGTCGCGGTGCGGCCGGGTTCAGATCCGGTAGATCTCGTGTTTGCTTCTGGTGGAGCGCACGGCTTCATCTTGTCGGTTGACCACAACCTTCTGGGCTACGAGCCTGCTTCTGACGCGAACACGATGTCTCAATTTGAGTACCCGCACGCGAGCATTCAGGCGTCGGTAAAGGCGTTGCTCAGCGCGGTAGTTGCAACGGTGCGTCCAGACATGAACGCCGCCTCTGCGGCAGGGGTGCACCATCTGTTAGTTGAGACGGCCAACACCCTTGACCTTTATGCAGTAGCTCAGCGAGCGGCCTCAGAAGACGAGCTGTTTCAGAAGGCAATCGCTGCGATCGAGTTTGGGTGCGGAGACCAGCGCCTGAACTCTGAAACAATCGCGGCTACGATGAGCGTCTCGCTGCGTACCCTGCAACGTAGTTTCTCGGCACACAACACATCGCCAGCCAAAGAGATTCGCGCTGCTCGCCTGAGAGTGGCGCGTGAATACCTTGAGCAGGATCCCACGCTCTCGCTCGCTGCCGCTGCGCGGAAGTCGGGCTTCTCTGATGAGAGCACCCTGCGAAGAGGCCTCAAGGCAACGCGTGACGCTGAGTGATTCGCGCAGCAAGCGAGTTCGTAAGCGATCAAAGGGCGCAGCAATTTGCGACACTTCGTGCGGCAAATTACGTCATCTGTCGCCTCGCCGAGCGAATTCGGTGAGTCTTGTAGTTGCCTGCATACGGCGACATCAGACACGTTCGACTGTTGCTGTGTTCGGGCCAGGGGCGTGTGCCTCTGTTCGGGGGAGGGGGCTCCATGCGTCGGCAAAGCGCCCGGAGGCTTGCCTCTGGGGGTTAGGTCTTGATGCACGAGGCATCCACAGCGGTGGGCAGTCGACATGTTTCCCCAGTAAACCGATGTCCTGTTCACCGCGATGCCTTGTGCATTCGAGGTTGCGCCGCGTGGAAGTCACAATCTCCACCCTCCCCCGGAGCACCGCCGCGACATCATTCGTTTGGGGCTGCGCAGAGTAACGATTCGGTGTGAACTTCGAGCGTATGCCGCGTTTGTCGGTGGTGCGGCCCTGCGTGTCAGGGTTGGGTGAGTCCACCGGTTCATAGCAAGTTCGCCTCGCAGGGCGTTGAAGGATCACCAGTCTGATGAGTTTGAGTTCTTTGGCC
>JAPXTT010000007.1:0-13958 GCA_033812395.1 Leucobacter sp.
GCGTGAGAGCGAGATTGACGCGCAGGTGCAGCACGGGAAGGCGCCTCAAACGACTGCTTCTCGTGAGTCGTTAGGCGACCGAATGAGCCGGCGTTGGGAAGAGCGTATGGACGGCGAACGCTAGAGACGTAACGCGCGCCGAATTCGCTTCGGCATACTCACGACTGAGGGCGGTGGAGAAATCCACCGCCCTTTTCTGTGCTCTGGCGGCGGGGCAAGCGGTGCCATACGCGGCGAGAAAGAGTGATTGTGGTGCAAAGTGGAGCAATAAGTGGAGGATTTCTGAGTGAAGTGGTGTGAAGTGGGGTAAAGTGGTGGTGCGGGGTTCGCGAAGCACGAACCCTGCACCAACTGATCACCAGGGAGGGGGCGTTCATGTTTCTCGGCACGTTCACTCCTAAGCTGGATGACAAGGGTCGGCTCATTCTTCCTGCGAAATTTCGCGAAGATCTGGCCGAAGGGCTCGTGATCACCCGTGGCCAAGAACGCTGTCTGTACGTGTTCAGCGAGAGCGAGTTCTCGCGGATGCACGACCGGATTCGCGAGGCGCCGATCACCTCAAAGCAGGGGCGCGACTACCTGCGCGTGTTTCTCTCTGGTGCGCACGCCGAAACCCCTGACAAGCAGGGCAGGGTCACTGTGCCGCCAGCACTGCGCCAGTACGCGAGCCTCGACCGGGACCTGGCAGTAATCGGTGCGGGTAGCCGCGCCGAGATCTGGGATGCAGAGGCGTGGCAAAGCTACTTAGTCGAGCAAGAATCTGCATTTGCCGA
Source organism: Leucobacter sp. (assembly GCA_033812395.1). GTDB lineage: Bacteria > Actinomycetota > Actinomycetes > Actinomycetales > Microbacteriaceae > Leucobacter. The sequence continues at coordinate 774 of JAPXTT010000007.1, forward strand.
TATCGAGGAGGAGGTGATTCCGGGCATGTTCTGATCCGGATCTCGTGGTTTCTCGTCTACCGCCCTGACGCACTTCCCCAGCGCCAGGTGGGCTGACGAGGAACCAGGAGCACCGATGATCTTCGCCCGAAATGCTTATGGTTGAACTCACACAAGACCCAGGCTCGCTTCACACTCCGGTACTGCTTCAGCGTTGCTTGGAGCTGCTTGCTCCAGTGGCTTCGCGCCCCGGCGCGGTTATTGTTGATGCCACACTCGGCATGGGAGGGCATAGCGAGGCACTGCTTCAGGCTCACCCGGGGCTGACGCTCATCGGTCTCGACCGCGACACCGACGCACTCGCCGTGGCAGGGACACGTCTTGCTCAATTCGAGGATCGCTTTGTGCCCGTGCACACGGTCTATGACGGCATCACTGAAGCAGTGCGGGGTGCAGGCTTTGGGCGCATCGATGGGGCACTTTTTGATCTGGGGGTCTCGTCGCTGCAACTCGACGAGGCTGATCGAGGGTTTGCCTACGCTCAGGACGCTCCGCTTGATATGCGCATGGATCAGGGCAGCGGAGTGACCGCTGCCGAGGTGCTTGCCACCGCGAGCGAGGGGCGCCTGCGCGCAATCTTTGAGCGTTACGGTGAGGAGCCGCTTGCTGGCAGGTACGCGCGTGCGATCGTTGCGGCTCGCCAGCAAGCGCCCATCGAGCGAAGCCTGCAGCTCGTTGATGTGCTGCAACAGGCCACTCCGGCAAAGATCAAAGATCAACGTCACCCGGCCAAGCGGGTCTTTCAAGCTCTGCGCGTTGAGGTGAACGGAGAACTTGTTGCTCTCGAGGGGGCACTGCCTGCGGCTCTGGATCTGCTGAATATGGAAGGGCGTGCTGTGGTGATGGCCTATCAATCGCTCGAAGATCGCTTTGTGAAGCGGCTATTTGCTGACCGCAGCAGATCGACAGCTCCACAGGGGCTACCCGTTGAGCTACCTTCGCACAAACCAGAGTTCGCACTGCTGACCCGTGGGGCTGAACTTGCTGATGAAGCAGAACGCACAAGAAACTCGCGCGCGATTCCTGTGCGGCTGCGAGCTGTCGAACGAGTGAGGGAGGCAGCATAGTGAGCGCAAATACTGTGCCGATTAATCGCGACGAATTGCTGCAGTCCGTCGGTGATGCTGAGTGGTTTATTGATAAGTCGGCAACCTCACCGGCACGGGGCACCCTGCCGAAGCCAGATCTACGCATCGTTGCCGAGTCGCACTCCCGCTCGCGTCGGCTCAGCCCACTTATGGCTGCCCTGACCGGAGTAGGCGTGATCCTCGCCACTCTCTTTGCTCAGCTCGGGCTGAGCATTGCAGTTTCAGAGGGGGCCTACGAAGCCCGGGCACTTCGAACTGAACTGCGCGATCTGACTCGCGTCGAGCGGGTGCTGTCTCAGAACGCAGACAAGCTTGCTTCACCGCAGAACCTCGCAGACAACGCGGCCAGGCTTGGAATGGTGCAAAACACCACGCCTGCAACGCTTCGGCTGAGCGATAGCTCGGTGCTTGGGGCGCTGGGCGGGCCTACTGCTGCAATCGCGACGAGTCTCGTGCCGAATGCCACACTTGATGGTCTTCCCATTGTTGATGCAGACGGCCTGCTCGCCGAGCGAAATCCGGAACAAGCCGAGCAGGCTGCGGCACAAGCAGCTGCGACGGCGATACCTTGGGAAGGGTCGCTGCCCGCACCCCAAACACACTAGCTGGAGCCTTGAGACAATGCCGAAACTTCGACCGCTTGCAGTGCGGAGGATCATTGCTTTAGCGGTGGTGTTGATCGGCGCGTTGGTGTTTTCGGTGCGGCTGGTCGATTTGCAGGTAGTGCAGGCTGCTCAACTGAACGCAGAAGCGCTCGATAAGCGGGGCGTGCCGGTCACTGTTCCAAGTTTGCGTGGCGACATCGTTGATCGTAATGGGGTAATACTGGCGACGACAGACGAGCGTTATGACGTGCAGCTCTCTCCGAAAAATGTGCGATTGAACGGAGGCAAGTTCTGGCGCACCGCTGAGAAACAGGTGACCGCAGAACAGGCTTTTGCAGAAATCGGTGCGATTACCGGTCAACAACCTGATGAGATTGCGAAGATTGTTGATGACGCACTCGAGATCGACGAGAAGTCGGACTTTGCATATGTGAAGCGAAGCGTAGATTTGACAACTTTGAAGGCCCTCGACAAGTTAGGCATTCCCTGGCTCACCTTCGATACAAATCACGAACGCAGCTACCCGAATGGGGCAGTCGGCGGAAGCCTGGTCGGGTTTATTGGTTCTGAAGGGCAGCCACAGGAGGGCATCGAGCTTTCTCAAGATGCTTGTCTCGTCGGGGTTGACGGCGAAGAAACCTACGAGAGCAGCGAAGACGGCGTTCGACTGCCAGGCAGCGTCGTGGTTACGAAAAAGGCCGAGAATGGTGGCACGGTAGAGCTCACTATCGATCGTGATTTGCAATACGAGGCACAGCAGTCGATCAATGAACAGGTTGAATCGAGCAACGCTGAGTGGGGCTTTGTCACCATCATGGATGCCAAGACAGGCGAATTGCTGGCGGTTGCCGAAGATCATTCTGTCGACCCAAATAACGTAGATGCGTCAGCACCTGATCAGCGACAGGCGCGGTCGTTTACCTTTCCGTACGAGCCCGGCTCGACGTTTAAGACCCTGACTGCTGCGGCCCTGGTCGACCAGGGTGCTGCGACAATCTCTACGCAAAACTTCACCCCGTTTCGCTGGGACCCAGAGCCAGGCGTTACATTCGCAGACTCCACCCCCCACGGAGACATGCCGTGGACCCTTGCTGGCATCATTGTGGAGTCGTCTAACGTGGGTATTTCGATGCTCGGTTCTCGTCTCGATGAGCAGACCAGGTATGACTATTTCAAACAGTTCGGCATCGGTACTGAGACAAACGCTGGCATGCCCTATGAGAGTGCAGGCCTGCTCACAGATGCTGCAGAGTGGGATCGGCAGACAAGCTACAACACGATGTTTGGGCAGGGGCTGTCGAGCACCATCATTCAGACGGCGAGCGCCTACCAAGCGATCGCGAACGATGGAGTGCGTATTCCCCCGACCCTGGTGAAGAGATGCGTTGCAGCAGACGGTACTGTCACCGAGCCGAAGAAGCAGGGCGAAATCCGAGTGATTTCTGCGGAGGCAGCAGCTGAAACACAGAAGATGCTCGAGGCGATGGCCACCGAGGGGTGGATCGCCTCTGACGCCGCCATCTCTGGGTACCGACTCGGGGGGAAAACCGGTACTGCAGAGCAGAGCGATGGCGAGGGCGGGTATCGGCCTGACTATGTGTACAGTTTTGCCGGCATGTTTCCGATGGATGACCCGCAGTACGTGGTTGTTTCGACCGTCGCGTACCCTAAGTCGCCCGCGAGCACGGTTGTTGCGGTGCGCGCCGGGCACTCTGCCGTCGAAGCAACCATTCGCACTTTCCATGTGCCTCCTTCCAGCGGCGCATACGAGCCGCTTCAGCTCACGTATTGAGCAGTGATGCGGGCCTATGGATACCGGGAGAATGGGTAGGATCGACTGGTGAGCAGCAACAACCCTGGGACAGAACAGGACGCCCGAAGCATTCGACCCTCTCAGCCGCAAGGTGTGAAGCTGCAGGCGCTGGTACAGCAGTTTGGGCTGTCGAGTGATGCCCCTGAAGCAGCATTTCAGGTGGTTGCGACGGGCACCACGCTTGATTCTCGAGACGTACGTGTGGGCGATCTCTATCTTGCACTCGCAGGCGCAAAGCGTCACGGGGCCGAGTTTGCTATGCAGGTGCAAGAACGCGGTGCCGTAGCAATTCTCACCGATGAGGAGGGCCTCGCCCTTTCGAGAGCAGCGGGCGTCACGGTACCCGTGCTCGTAGCGCCTGGCGATCCTCGGAGTATTGCTGGAGAGGTCTCGGCTGTGGTGTACTCGACGGCACAGCTCGAAGCCAAGGTGTTCGGTGTTACCGGCACAAACGGCAAAACAAGCGTCGTGTATCTGCTTGCCGAACTTATGCGCGCGGCAGGGCTCAAGATCGGTCTCAGCTCTACCGCTGAGCGCAGGGTGGGTGACACTGTAATCACGAGTGCTTTGACTAGCCCTGAGGCGCCCGAACTGCATGGGTTGCTCGCACGAATGATCGAGCAGCAAGTCGAAGGTATTGCGCTTGAGGTTTCGGCGCACGCAACTGTACGCCATCGTATAGATGGGGTGAACTTCGATGTGGTTGCATTTAACAACTTCTCGAGAGATCATCTTGACGATTTCGGTGACCTAGAGACCTACTTCGCAGCTAAGCTCGCGCTCTTTGTGCCTGAGCATGCAGCGCAGGCCGTCGTCGTGGTTGACGGGCCGTTTGGGCAGCGCATAGCGCGAGAATCTCAGGTTCCCGTGACCACACTCGCGACAGAGTACGGAGTGAACGCTGACTGGCACCTTGCTATCACGAGCCAGAACCTTGACGGTGTGAGCTTTGTGTTGCAGGGGCCAAAGGGCGCGCACTTTCGAGGCAGCGTGCCGGTATTTGGCAGGTTTATGGCTGAAAATGCCGCACTCGCACTTATCATGCTGCACCGAGCGGGTATTTCACTCGAACGCATCTCAGCAGGTCTCACGAATGGAAACATTCCTGTCTACATACCCGGTCGACTTGAAGCGATGAATCCGAAAGCACCCCTCGAGCGCGCGCCGCGTTTTTACGTCGATTACGGGCATACCCCAGGTAGCTTCGAGGCGACGCTCGATGCGTTGGCTGAGGTTGCGCCCGGCCGGATTATTTTTATGTTTGGTGCCGACGGTGACCGAGATGCAGAGAAGCGTGGAGAGATGGGACGAATTGCTGCCAAGGGCAGCGATATTGTGATCATCTGTGACTATCACCCGAGGAGCGAGCCGCCTGCAGCGATTCGGGCGCAGCTGATCGAAGGCGCGCACAGCGCCCACCACGCAGAGGTGATTGAGGTGCCTGACGCGCGTGAGGCTATTCGGCGCGCTATTTCACTCGCCAAGCCTGGTGACGTTATTCTGTATGCCGGCCCAGGCCACGAAGATTTTCAAGAAATAGCTGGTACGCAGCTTGCGTATTCGGCACGAGACGAGGTGCGGGGCGCGCTCCGCGAGGCGGGAATGCTCGAGTGATTGCACTGACACCTTCTCAGATCGCAGATGCGATTGACGGCCGCCTTGTGCTGGCCAGTGGCGCAGATGAGGCCGGCGTCACCGAGACGCCAATCGTGGGGCAATCGCAGACAGACTCTCGCGAGGTGCAGCCAGGCGAGATCTTTGTCGCAAGGCGTGGTGATGAAACCGATGGGCATTTGTTCGCAGCACAAGCAGTCGACAGGGGCGCTGCATTGCTGATCGTGGAGTGTGAGGTCGACGATCGTGTGCCGCAGATTGTGGTAGGCGACGCGACCCTCGCTCTCGGTCGCCTCGCGAAGGCAGTCGTGCGCCTTGCGCTCGATGCTGGCAAGCTGCGCATCGTCGGCATTACGGGCTCGAACGGCAAGACCACCACCAAGAACCTCGTGGCAGCGATGGCCGAGCGTGTGGGGCCGACGGTCGCCAGCGCGAAGTCGTTCAATAACGAGGTCGGCGGGCCGCTGACCATGATTCGAGTCGAAGCCGACACAGAGACCCTTGTTGCTGAGATGGGGGCAAGCGCTGAGGGTGAGATTGCAAGACTCACCGACATGGCGCCCCCGCACATCGGAGTCGTGCTTTCAGTCGGTCTCGCACACGCGGGGGAGTTTGGCGGTATCGAGACGACCTTTCGCACGAAGAGTGAGATGGTGCGCGAGCTGCCAGAAACCGCGGTCGCGGTGCTCAACCGCGACGACCCCTGGGTGTCGCGCATGGCAGAGCTCACCAAAGCCCGCATCGTGTGGTTTGGTCAGCATAGCGAAGCTGCGGTGCGTGCGAGCGACATCGAGGGCACGGCAGACGGCACCAGCTTTATGCTGCAACTCGGCGGCGAGTCGTTGCCGGTGCGATTCAGGGTGCTCGGTGAGCATCACGTCGCCAATGCGATGGCGGCTGCAGCGATCGGGCTCGAGCTGGGGCTGACCCCGGCGCAGGTCGTCGAGACGCTCGAAGCGGCGACACTCGCGGCTCCTGGGCGCATGCAGGTGCTGCCCGGGCGCGACGGCATCACCGTGATCAACGACGCATACAACGCGAGCCCCGACAGCATGAGCGCGGCGCTCAAAACTCTCGCCCAGATCGGCAAGCCGGGGGCACGCACCGTTGCGGTGCTCGGTGCCATGAGCGAACTCGGTGATCTCGCAGGCGAAGAGCACGACCGCATCGGCCTGCAGGTGGTGCGGCTCGGCATCAGCGAACTCGTTGTGGTGGGCAAAGAAGCTCGAAGGCTGCACATCACTGCGATCAACGAGGGATCATGGGATGGCGAGAGCGTCTTCTTCGAAGATCATGATGAGGCGCTGCAATACCTCATAGACACTGTTCTACCTGACGATACCATTATCGTGAAGTCATCGAACGCGGCTGGTCTGCAACGACTTGGCGATCGGCTGGGGGAGGCACTCTCATGATTGCGCTGCTTATCGCTGGAGCATTCTCGATGCTGTACTCGCTGCTGCTCACTCCGTTATTCATTCGAGTGTTTCATCGGCTGCGTTGGGGTCAGCCCATTCGAGTCGATGGCCCAAAAGAGCACGAGGTCAAGCGTGGCACCCCTACCATGGGTGGCATCATCTTTCTCTCAGGGTCAGTAATTGCCTACTTCATTGGCAAACTGATCATGGGAGAGGTGCCCTCGCCATCGGCTTTGCTCGTTATTTTTATGGCGCTCGGCGCTGGCCTGGTTGGTTTTATTGACGACTTCATGAAGACTCGCCAGCAAAACTCGGCAGGGCTCGGTGGCTGGGCTAAGGTCGGCGGGCAGATCGCGATTGCCATAATCTTTGCGTTACTTGGGCTTCGTTTCGCAAATGAAAATGGGGTCACCCCGGCCTCAACGCAGATCTCACTCTTTCGCGACTTGCCAATAGACTTCATGGCGCTCGGCACGGTGGTGGGACTCCTAGTTTTCATCATCTGGGTAATGCTCATCACCACCGCGACTACGAATGCGGTGAACGTGACAGACGGTTTAGACGGGCTTGCTACGGGAGCTGCGATTTTCGCCTTCGGAGCATACTTCATCATCGGATTTTGGAAGTCGGCGCAGAACTGCGCTACTACCGCCGGTGAGCTTGGCTGCTACGTTGTGCGCGACCCTATGGATCTCGCAGTGATCTCGGTTGCGTTTCTCGGCGGACTCGCGGGGTTCTTATGGTGGAACACCAACCCAGCTCAGGTGTTCATGGGTGATACCGGTTCAATGGGTATTGGTGGCGCTATCGCAGCGCTTGCGATGCTCACGCGCACTGAGCTACTGCTTCTACTGATCGGTGGCCTGTTTATTGTAGAGACCGGATCAGTGATCTTGCAGCGGGCATACTTCAAGGTAACGAAGGGCAAGCGAATCTTTCGGATGAGCCCGATTCACCACCACTTTGAACTCAAAGGGTGGGAAGAGAACACGGTCGTCGTGCGGTTCTGGCTGGTAGCAGGCCTGTTCGTGATCGTCGGTATTGGCGCATTCTATGCCGAATGGCTGCTGCTGCAATGAGCAACGAACGGAGCACACAGATGAAGAACAGGGCATCGGGGCTGCGCAGCTGGCACGACGACTGGTCTGGGCTTCGAGTCGCCGTGCTAGGGCTTGGCAAGACCGGCTTTTCGGTGGCAGATACCCTGGTCGAGCTAGGTGCTCGAGTTCGAGTGATTTATGGTGCTGAAGACGCCGATCGCGAGCGGCTGCTCGATGTGATTGGGGCCGAGCGTGCGCTGATTCAACGCGATGAGTCCCAGCTTGCCGATCTTGTGGCTTTTGAACCTGAACTCGTCATTGTGTCGCCGGGGTATAGGCCTGACCACCCACTGACCGACTGGGCGAGGGCTCAAAGCATCAGTGTGTGGGGCGATATCGAGCTTGGTTGGCGTCTTCGCGACAAGACTTCACGTATTGCAGACTGGATCTGTGTGACGGGCACGAATGGCAAGACCACGACCTCACAGTTGACCGCACACATGCTGCTCGCCGGAGGTTTGCGTGCGGCGCCTGTTGGCAATATTGGGGTGCCAATTCTCGACGCGTTACGCGACCCGCAAGGGTATGACGCGCTTGTAGTAGAGCTTTCGAGCTTTCAGCTGCACCGCCTCGGCCCTGACTCAGACAGCGGGGTCTCGCCCTATGCGAGCGTGTGCCTGAACATCGCTGACGATCATCTCGACTGGCACGGAACTTTCGACGACTATGTTGCGGCTAAGGCGAACGTGTACGAGCGTACCCAGGTGGCGTGCGTGTACAATCGCGCTGACGAGCACACTATGCGCATGGTCGAAGAGGCTGACGTGGTTGAGGGTGCACGGGCCATCAGTTTCGGTCTTGATAGCCCTCCATCGAGCGGCTTTGGGGTGGTTGAGGGGCTGCTGCTTGATCGGGCCTATCACGCCGAACGGCGCAACGAGGCATATGAACTCGTGTCATTGGCGGAGCTCGAGGAGCGTGACCTCAACGCGCCGCACATGGTGCAGAACATTCTTGCGGCTGCCGCGCTTGCGCGGGCGATGGGTGTTGAACCGGCACAGATATCACAGGCCGTCTTGAGCTTTCAGCCCGATCCGCATCGAGTACAGCGCCTAGGTGTCGTGCGTGCGGTGCACTGGGTTGATGACTCGAAGGCAACGAATTGGCATGCCGCTGATGCATCGTTGCGAGCATTTCACGACGTGGTGTGGGTTGTCGGCGGGCTGCTGAAAGGAGTTGATATCGGTTCACTCATTGCCACACATGCTTCGCGCCTACGCGGTGTCGTAGTGATTGGTGTCGAGCGTGCAGCAGTGGTTGAGGCGCTTCGGCGACACGCACCCGAGGTGCCACTGATCGAGGTCTCGCCAGTGCAGACTGAAGACACGATGACCGACGCGGTGGCCGCGGCACTTTCACTCGCCAGAGCTGGTGATACAGTGCTGCTCTCGCCAGCAGCGGCATCGATGGATCAATTTACCGACTACGCTGACCGGGGTCGCCGTTTTCAAGCGGCGGTAGCCGCGCTTGGTGGTGACTCGCTCAGTGGAGGTGACGAGAATGGCGACGACGCAGCAACCAGGAGCAACGACGCCTGATACGTCAGCGTCTGCGAGCGGTTTCGCTCGTATCTTGCTCGGTTCTGAGCTCAAGCTTTCATCTGGGCTCACTGTGGTCGCTCTGTACTCACTCACCTTTCTTCTGGTGGGCATCGGCCTCATCATGGTGCTGTCATCTTCGTCGATTACCTCGTACCTTGACGATCAGGGATTCTTTGGTGGGTTCTGGCGTCAGGCTACTTATGCGCTTATTGGCGTGCCACTCATGCTGCTTGTATCGCGGTTTCCCTTGTGGTTCTGGAAGAAGTGGGCATGGAGGCTGCTCGGGCTCGGTCTTGTATTACAACTGCTCGTATTTACCCCCCTCGGAGTTGAGGTGTGGGGCAACCGTAACTGGATTCAGATCGGCAGTTTCGGCGGTCAGCCTTCAGAGATGCTGAAGCTTGCACTGATCGTTTGGATCGGGGCGATTCTCGTCAAGAAAGAACCCCTGCTTGGGCAGGTCAAACACGAGTTCATTCCCGTTGTATTTCCCGGTGCCTTACTTGCGATCGGCTTAGTGCTGCTCGGCAGAGATCTCGGTACGGCAATGATCATGGGAGTTGCGGTACTTGGTGCCATGATCTTCGGGGGCATGAACTGGCGAACCATCTGGCTCACTATTGCTGGTGGCCTCGCTGGTGTGTTGGTTCTCGTGATCACGAGCCCGAACCGAATGATGCGCCTGTTCAGCTTTGCTGACGGTCATTCTGATTACAGCGGTTCAGGTTGGCAGCCGACGCACGCTCTCTGGGCTTTTGCCAACGGTGGGCTCTTTGGCGTTGGTCTTGGTGGGTCAAAAGCGAAATGGTCGTGGCTGCCTGCTGCCGATAACGATTACATCTTCGCGATCATCGGTGAAGAACTCGGTATGATCGGCGCGCTGCTGGTGATCTTGCTCTACGTCGCGCTTGCCATTGTGATGCTTCGCGCGATCAGCCGCGCGCGAGATCGTTTTGGGAAAGCCGTGATCGGAGGCATACTGGCATGGATTGTCGGGCAAGCATTTGTGAACATTGCTGTGGTGATGAACCTGCTGCCATCACTCGGTGTGCCGCTGCCGCTTATTAGCGCCGGCGGCACTGCGTTGATTGCCTGCTTGCTTGCCATGGGCGTCGTGATCTCAATCGCGAGAGACGGTGACAACTACCAAGAAGAATTGGCAAATAGCAGAGGCAAAATGAGAGGATCGGCACAGCTGTGACAAAGTACCTGCTTGCTGGCGGCGGCACCGCCGGGCACGTGAACCCGCTTCTTGCTCTTGCCGATCTGATCTCTCGGGTTGAAGTAGACGCTGAGATCGTGGTGCTGGGTACCAAAGAAGGGCTCGAGGCGAGATTGGTGCCCGATCGTGGCTATGAGCTACAGACCATAGACCGGCTGCCGTTTCCGCGTCGCCCAAATGGTTATGCCCTGAAGTTTCCGGCAAAATATGCCCGCGCAGTCAAGCGTGTTCGCGAGCTGATTCGTGAGCGCGGCATTGACGTAGTTGTTGGGTTCGGCGGGTATGCCTCTGCCCCCGCATACCGGGCAGCTTACCTTGAGCGTGTGCCCTATGTAATTCACGAGGCGAATGCGAAGCCTGGCCTCGCAAATACCCTGGGGGCGAGACGAACCGAGTTTGTTGGGGTGACTTTCGAAGGCACGCCAATCGCTCACGCGACGGTGACGGGCATGCCGCTTCGCGCTGAAATTACTGCTCTAGATCGCTCGGCGCTGAGGGCAGAAGCACTCAGGTACTTCGGGCTTGATCCAAACCGTCGCACACTGCTGGTGACCGGCGGTTCACAGGGCGCGCGCGCGATTAACCAGGGCATTGGTGGTTCTGCTGCTGAGATCGTCGCAACCGGCGCGCAGGTGCTGCACGTATGGGGTGGGCTGACTGAGCTCCAAGACCCCGGAGTCGAGGGTTACCACGTGATTGCGTATTGCGATCGTATGGATCTTGCTTTTGCCGCATGCGATCTCGCGGTGTCTCGCGCGGGCTCCACGACTGTCAGTGAGCTCTCAGGGCTCGGCGTACCGGCGATTCTCGTGCCGTATTCGTCGGGAAATGGCGAGCAACGTTTCAATGCCGCAGGCGTTGTTCGCGCAGGAGGTGCGATCCTCGTCGAAGATGATGAACTGACGCCGGAATGGGTGAACGAGACGCTCATCCCGTTAATTTCGAGCGATGACAGGCTCGCCTTGATGTCGGCGCGCGCGAAAACCGCGGGAACACTCGACGGCACCGAGCGGCTGCACGATCTCGTTCGGGCCGCGATTGCTACGGAGGAAAATTAATGATCTATCCCGATCTCGACATGCAGATTCCCAAGACGCTCGGTCGAGTGCATTTCGTGGGCATCGGAGGCTCTGGCATGAGTGGCATTGCGCGCATGATGCACGAAGCAGGGGTAACCGTCACGGGGTCAGACCGTAGCGCCAATTACGCAACCGCAGCGCTTGAAAAGCTTGGAGTGCGTGTGTGTATCGGCCACGACGCCTCGAATGTGGGAGAAGCAGACACTCTCGTGGTCACGGGGGCGCTCTGGCAAGAGAACCCCGAATACCAGTACGCACTGGCCAATGGGCTGCCCGTGCTGCACCGCTCGCATGCACTCGCGTGGCTGGCGCGTAAGGGGCGCCTCGTTGCGGTGGCGGGAGCTCACGGCAAGACGACCTCGACCGGAATGCTGGTAACCGGGCTCATCGGCGTTGGTGCCGACCCCTCGTTCGTGAATGGCGGGGTGATCGAGTCTCTCGGGGTGAGCTCGGGGTCAGGTGACGGAGAGATTTTCGTGATTGAGGCTGACGAGAGCGATAAATCGTTTCTGCTGTACGACACCTCGGTGGCACTCATCACCAATGTCGACCCAGAACACCTTGACTTTTACGGCTCACGCGAAGCCTTCATGCAAGCCTTCGTTGATTTTTCGCTCGGGGCACAAGAGATGCTCGTGATTTCGGCAGACGACCCGGGGGCACAAGAGGTACTTACTGCGCTTGACACTGCACGCGACGAGGGGCTTCGGCTGCCCCATATTCGTACCTTTGGTGAGCAGTCTGGCGCCGATGTGCGAATTGTGTCGGTCGACGATTCGGGCCCAGTGAGATTTTCGATTGAGATTGATGGTGAGCAATATTCGTCTCAGCTTGCTGTGTATGGTCGGCACAATGCGGTGAACGCGGTCGGTGCGGTTGCGGTGCTGACGGGGCTTGGCTATGACCCTGAGGCGTCGCTGCAGGCAGTCTCTGCATTCGGTGGCACGAAGCGTCGTTTTGAGTTTCATGCAGAGGTGGGCGGCGTGCGCGTCTACGACGACTACGCACACCACCCGACCGAGGTTGCGGCGCTGCTCGATTCGGCTCGTGCGGTGGTGGGCGAGGGGCGGCTTATCGCGATTCATCAGCCGCACCTCTATAGCCGTACCTCACTGTTTCATCGTGAATTCGCTGAGGTGCTCGAGCATGGAGCAGACCACACTGTAGTGCTCGAAGTCGATGGTGCGCGCGAAGACCCGGTTGCGGGAGTGACGGGTGAACTTGTGTCGAACGATTTCAACGATGCTTCGAAAGTTGCCTACATCGACGATTGGCAGCGTGCTGCTGACTATCTGGCTCAGATTGCGCATCCCGGTGATGTCATGATCACCATGAGCTGCGGCACGGTATACCGCATTATTCCGCAGGTGGTCGATGCGCTGCGCGGGCGTTTCGAGCAGCCGTGAAACGCCCTGGTGGGTTCGACGCGGGGCAGGGCGAAGTACTCCACACAGCTGTAAAGCAAGCCGCTATACCCACATCGCCAACTGGCTCCGAGACAATCCCAGAACTCGTCCAGGAGCCCGCGCTCGCACGCACTGTTGATCTTTCTGAGGTGCGCTCGCAACACCTCGCCAGGTCTATCGCTTCGCATGCAGGTGCCGCCGAAACCGTCGATAGCGTGCAACTGGCAGAACGCAGCCTCAAACAGGCAACACGTGAGCGG
>JAPXTT010000008.1:0-13149 GCA_033812395.1 Leucobacter sp.
CAGCAGCCACCCAGCCACCCAGCCACCCGGCAGCCCAGCAGCCCAGCCACCCAGCCACCCAGCCACCCGGCAGCCCAGCCACCCAGCCACCCAGCCACCCGGCAGCCCAGCAGCCCAGCAGCCCAGCCACTCGACCGCCCAGCCAAGCAAAGAACACGGAGAATGCACGAAACTCCGGAGACATTTGAGGGTTCTTTCCGTACTTTCGTGCGTTTTCCGTATTTTCTGCCTACTGAGTTACCCATGAAGAGCGCATGACTTCAGTAGAGTCTTCTTCAGCGCAGTCTGCGCGTATCACAACGAAGCTCTGAAGGAGCCCATCAGCATGTCATGGAAGCAGCACGGCAACGGGAGAACCGTCGCACCCGATGCGATCGTTTTGCCAGAGGAGCGGCTGAGCTGGCCGAAGACCATCGGTTTCGGCGCGCAGCATGTCGTCGCGATGTTCGGCGCAACTTTTTTGGTGCCGCTGCTCACCGGATTTCCGCCAACAGCCACACTATTCTTCTCGGGCCTCGGCACGCTGCTCTTCTTGCTGCTGACCGGCAATCGGCTGCCCAGCTACCTCGGCTCGTCGTTCGCGTTCATCGCGCCAATCATGGCTGCGACCGCAGGCGGCCCCGAGGGTGACCTCTCGCGCGCATCGTTCGGTATTCTCTCGATCGGCGTGCTCATGGCGCTCGTCGGTGTGATCGTGCAGCGCTTCGGCACTGGGTGGATCAACGCACTCATGCCGCCCGTCGTCATGGGCGCCATTGTCGCGCTGATCGGCTTTAACCTCGCGCCAGCGGTCAAGAACAACTGGAATGCGACCGAGAACTCGGGTTGGGTGGCCCTCATCACAATTGTCTCGGTATTGCTGATCACCGTGCTGTTTCGGGGCCTCATAGGCCGCCTCTCAATCGTGCTCGGCATGGTTGTCGGCTATGTCGCCGCGATCTTTATGGGTGAGGTTGACTTCGCTCCGGTGGGGCAGGCCGCATGGATCGGCCTACCCGACTTTCACCTGCCGGGTAACCCTTTCTCAGACCCATCGCTCTGGGGCCTCTTGCCTATGTTCTTGCCCGTGGTGTTCGTGCTTATTGCTGAGAACGTCGGCCACGTGAAGAGCGTCGGCCTGATGATCGATCGCGATCTTGACCCGGTCACTGGCCGCGCGCTGCTGGCAGACGGCATCTCAACGGTGCTCGCGGGCTTCGGCGGTGGCTCGGGTACCACCACCTACGGTGAAAATATCGGTGTCATGGCCGCTACACGCGTGTACTCAACCGCCGCCTATTGGGTTGCTGGCATTATCGCGATGCTGCTCGGTTTCTCGCCCAAGGTTGGCGCGGTGATCTTCTCGGTGCCGGCCGGCGTGCTCGCCGGTGTCACCGTTGCCCTCTACGGCCTCATCGGTCTCATCGGTGTGAAAATCTGGATTGACAACAAGGTTGACTTCTCGAAGCCAATCAACCAGTTCACCGCAGCAGTTGCCCTCATTGTGGGCATCGCAGACTTTAGCCTCGTGTTCGGCTCGGAGTCTAGCCCCATCATGTTGAACGGCATTGCGCTCGGAACACTCGCGGCAATACTCGTGTATCACCTGATGGCCTGGGCCACTCGAGTGCGCGGCATCGGTGAGACTGCGACTCCGATTGAACCCGCAATGGAGCAATCACGCAAGTGAGCTTGGCCGTCAAGCCAATTGAGACGGCCAGGTCGCAAACGAATCGCTGTGTTTGCTTTTGCAACGCAGCGATTCGTTGCTTCTGAAAAGGATCAGCGCGGCGCGCCGAGCAGCTTCACTATATTCTGCAAAGCGGCGCATAGGGTGACGGTGTGTGGAGTGTAGACCGTCGCCGTCGTCAAGGCAGCAGTGCCCAGGAGGCGAGTGTGCCTCGAACCAGCGGTGAACCCACGGCAGAGGGCTCGCTAGCCCCGAAGCCTGAGCCGCAGGTGCCGGTGGCCGAGGTCGAAAATCTCACCGAAGAATTGCAGCCGCTCGGCCCCACTGCGGTTGACGCATTTGCGAGCGAACACGATGCATGGCGAGAAGAACTCGCAAGCATTGGCGGTGAAAGCCCGCTCATTCATTTTGATGATGAGCCGATGAATCGCATTGAGCTCTCTACCACGCACCCCGGTGGCATGCCTCAGTTCATCACCGGTCAGAAAATTTTACTTTCTGCACTGATTCGTGACGATGTGGCATTGCGTCAGGCGAGAATCGCGGCAGGCCGTGTCACCGACAAAGCCACCGAAATGCGAGCTGTTCGCGGGCTTGAGACCGTGCATCTCGGAATTGGCATTGCAAAGTGGCACTTTGAGGGTGAAGACTTCTGTGCACCCGTGATGCTGAGGCCACTGGCGATTCGCCGCTACGGGCGCGATTTCGAGCTGAAGCTGAAAAAGCACCCCATTGTGAATCGCGAACTGTTGGCGACTCTGCGAGATCAGTATGGCATCGTGGTTGACGCGCGTACCCTGCTTGACCTCTCGCAGAACGAGGGGGTGTTCAAGCCGCAACCGGTAATCGACCGACTTCGCCAGATGGTGACTGGGGTACCCGGTTTTGTCGTGCAGCCGCGCCTCGTGGCTTCGTCGTTCCTGAACGTCTCGAAGCAGATGGTGGCAGACGCCAAGTTGCTTGATACGCCGGTGCTGCAGGCCGTGTGCGGTAGCGAGGTCGCGAAACAACAGCTCGAGGCCAGCTATCGTCCGGTTACCGCAACACACCCGAACCATCGTGCGCCCGAGGTTGATCGTCATCTGTACGACTCTGACCCCGAGCAAGATGACGTGCTCGCTCAGATCGGTGCCGGCCACTCGCTCGTAGTGCGCACACTGCCAGGTACCGGTGGCACACAGACTGTGGTGAGCGCGGTTGGTGAGCTCGTTCGCGCTGGCAAACGCGTGCTCGTGGTGTCGCCTCGGCGTTCGACGCTCGACGGCATTGCGCACCGTCTCAGTCGTGTTGGCTTAAGCGGGCTCGCAGTGACGCCTCGCCTGCTGCGCCGCAACCTGGTCGAGGCGATCAGCCGCAATGAGGCAGCGACTGCAGGCTCGCAGCGAGATATTGATGACGCGCTTGTGCGCCTGCGTGGGGTGCTGCTCGGGTACGAAGAGGCGCTCGCGAAGAAAGACCAGAGCTACGGTGTGTCACCGCTTGAGGCGCTGCGCGAGCTGAGCCGTCTTGCCACGCTCGATCACCCGCCCACCACAACGGTGCGCCTCGATGAGCTGGCGCTCGGTCAGCTCACCCTCGATCGCTCATCGATTGCAGAAGACATTACCGAGGCCGCGCGTCTCGGGCAGTTTCAGTATGGGCCCAGTGATTCGCCCTGGTACGGTGTCGATTTCACCACGACCGAGGCTGCGCGCAGCGCGTATGCGCTCGCTGTTGATCTCGCAGAGTCGCAGTTGCCCCGCCTCGTTTCGCAGGCTAATCAGCTGATCGAGCAGACGACGTTGCGCCCCTACGAGACGATCTCAGAACTCGGTGTGTATTTGCGCCTGCTCATGGGCGTGCGTGACACACTCGACCGCTTCTCGCCAGACGTATTTGATCGCCCGCTTGACGACGTGATCGCAGCTCACGCCCCGCGCGGGGGCGAAGACATGTCGAATAGCAACCGACGTCGCATGCGCAAGCTTGCTCGAGAGTACGTGCGGCCAGGTGTGCATGTCACCGACATGTACGCTCGCCTGGTGCAGATTCAGCAGCAGCGGGTGCTGTGGCAACGCTACAGCACTGTGGTTGGCGCGCCGCCTGCGGTGCCGCTGGGTATCTCTGAGGTGGCGACGGCTTTTCAGGCGGCTTACCAAGATCTTGATGAGCTCGATCGGGTGCTCGGGGTCGTACGCGATAGCGAGCGGCTGCGTGCGATGCCATTGCCGACGCTCGCCCGCCGCACCACAGACCTCGCTCGTGAGAGCGAGGTGTTGCAGAACATTCAAGAGCGCACCGCGATCGTTGAACGTTTGCGAGCCGCCCATCTCGAAACGCTGATCGACGACCTCTCGGCGCGTCATGTGCCTGTTGGCCAGGTCGCTGCAGAGCTCGAGCAGGCTTGGTGGCAGTCGGCGCTTGAGCGCATGCTGCAGACCAACGAGGCGCTGCTCAGTGCGAATACCGCAGTTATTGAGCGACTCGAAGCCGATTTCAGGCTCGTTGACGACGCCCACTCGGGTGCCGGCGGTAGCGTGCTCGCTAGTCGCCTCTCAGATGCCTGGCGCATCGCTGTTGCTGATAACCGAGGCGAAGCACTCGCGCTTCGTGAGCTGCTGCGAAGCGGTGAAGTGAGCGTGCTGCAGCTTGCGCAGCAGGCTCCAACACTGCTTGGCGCGCTCGCCCCGGTCTGGGTGCTCTCGCCGTATGAGGCTGCGGGTTTGCCGACTGAGCTTCGTTTTGATGCGGTGGTGTTGGTCGACGCAGGCGCAACCACTCTCGTCGAGAACGTCAGCGCGATCAGACGGGCTCAACAGGTCGTCGCTTTTGGCGACACGGTGACCCAAACCCCATCTCGCTTTGAAATCGCGGTGCGCAGCCTGCACGCTGAGGCCCAGGCGCCCGCTGAAGACCTCGAAGATCTGCACAAGCACAGCGCATACGCAATGTTGCGTGAGGTGTTGCCCGAACTCTCGCTGACCCACAGCTACCGCGCCGGCGGCGAAGACCTCACAAACCTGGTGAACTCTCGTTTTTACGGCGGCGACATTGTCTCGTTGCCATGGGCGGGCACCTTTCTTGGGCACTCGAGTCTGACGATCGAGTTTGTCACCAACGGCCAGGGGCTGCCTGACCCCCACAGCGGCGCGGTCGAGAGCACCGACGCTGAGGTGACCCGTGTAGTGCAATTGGTGTTGCAGCACGCCGCCGAGCGGCCCCGCGAGTCGCTCATGGTGCTCACAGCGAGCAGCAGACATGCCGTTCGTGTGCAGCAGGCTGTGTTGCAGGCGTTCTCGAAATTGCCGCAGTACCGTGATTTCTTGCTCGGCGAGCGCGCAGAGCCATTCGCGGTGCTCACGCTGGAACAGGCGATGGCCCAGAGCCGTGATCGGGTAATTTTTTCAATCGGGTACGGTCGCACGCCACATGGGCGCGTGCTTTCAAACTTCGGCGCGCTCAGCCAGCCGGGCGGCGAACGCCTGATTGCGGTTGGCATGACTCGTGCCCGCCGGGGCATGATCATTGTGAGCTGCTTCAGACCCGAACACCTTGACGCCGCCCGCATCAAACACGGCGTGGTTGAGCTTTCGCAGCTGCTTGCTTTGGAGCACCCTGAGCCCGCCCAGGCTTCACTGCCGGCCGAGCGCGACCCGCTGCTTGGCGATCTCGCAGACCAGCTTGAGCGCCTCGGCTTGACGGTTGCGCTCGACTATCGGGGAGCTATTCCGCTCGCAGCCTCGCTGGGGGAGCGCGCGATTGCGGTCGACCTTGATTTCGCGGGTGCCGATGAGCAGGGGCTTCGCAGTGCTCTGCGTCTTCGCCCCGCGGTGCTTCGGCGACTCGGGTGGCACTACCATCGGGTGCATAGTTTTGACCTGTTTGCTGACCCCGAACGGGTTGCGTTGCGGGTTGCGAGCATCGTGGGGTACGACGCCGAGGCTGCACACAGCGAAGAGCAGTCTGCACCCGCAGCGGGCGTAGACGGTGCCGATGTTGCTGGTGAGCAGCAGGGCACGAGCACGTTGTTTTAATGAAAGAGCAGGATCGTGCACAGGCGGTAGATGCTTCTGCTGCGGGGGCAACTGCTGAGGTACGTCGGTCAACTCGAAAGCGGCGTCGCGTGACTCAGCCAGCGCCCGAGGGCAGCGACCCACACCCCTTTGACCCGCCGAGCGAACCAAGGTCAGCTGGAGAAAACGACGATCGACTCAAGGCAGATCGCCCGCCGCACTGGCAGTGAGACGCGTGGCCTATGAAGCCGAGCTGGTAGAGCTCGAAGTCGAGTTCGAACTCGACGCGGTGCCCGACTTGTGTTCTGTGCGTGAGTCGGTGCGATAGAAACCTGAGCCGCTGAAAGTGACGCCGAGTGAACCGAATACCTTGCGCAGTGTGCCACCGCACTCGGGGCACTCGGTCAGAGCGGCATCGCTGAATTGCTGGTATGTATCGAATGCGTGGCTGCAGTCGGCGCAGCGGTAGGCGTAGGTAGGCACAAATCAAAATTCTACCCCGTGTGCTGCTTGCTTGAGGTGTGCGGCGCTAAAAGATAAGCGTTCGCTTCTGCGTCACCGCGCCGGTAAGCGGCTCATCGTGTGGTTCGACTGGCACGCTCTCGAGCACCTCGTGGTCGTACACTACGGCAAAAACGTCGACTTGTTGCGACAGTGTCGCGAGTGCGCGGTCGAAGTAGCCCAGGCCCCAGCCAAGGCGATTGCCGTGCACATCGACCGCTGCTGCTGGTATCAGCATCAGGTCGACAGCATCGAGTGCGCGTGGGCCGAGCGACTCGCCTACTGGCTCAGCTATTCCGTGCGCCCCGCGTACGGTGCCCTCGCCGGTGGGTCTGATCCAGTCGAGCAGCCCGTCTGCCCGAGACGAGGGCAGCAGCACATCAATGCCATGCGCTTCAGCCCAGTCAAGAAAACCGCGAGTGTCTGGTTCTGTGCGAGTGGGCAGAAAGCACGTAATCGTTTTCGCTTCGCGTGAGAGCACGAGATCGATCAGTCGCGCCGTAAGGTTTTGCCGGGTGGCGGCTCGGCGATCCTCGCTCATTGCGGTGCGCTCGGCACGAATACTCGCGCGAAGCTCGCTCTTGACTGCTGCCGTTGTCGCCACGTCGTCATTGTAGCGAGCAGGCCGCAACCCGCAGCGACAGCTGTCTGCGATTTCGAGTGAGGTTGCGCAACCCCAGCCCAATTGACCGGTAAGCTACCCCTCATGACGACGCAGCATCACACGGTGACAAAAGCAGTGATTCCAGCCGCTGGTCTCGGCACACGGTTCTTGCCTGCGACGAAGGCGATGCCGAAAGAGATGCTGCCCATCGTTGATAAGCCAGCCATTCAATACGTGGTTGAAGAAGCGGTTGCCGCCGGGCTGCACGACGTGCTCATTATTACGGGGCGCAACAAAGAAAACCTGACGAGTCACTTCGACAACGTGCCCGAGCTTGAGCACACCCTCTCGAATAAAGGTGACCACAAGAAACTGGGCAAGGTAAACGAGGCTAGTGAACTTGCCGAGGTGCATTTTCTGCGCCAGGGTCAACCTCTCGGCCTGGGTCACGCGGTGGGTCGAGCGCGCAAACACGTGGGCAATGAGTCGTTCGCGGTGCTGCTCGGCGACGATCTGATCGATAACCGCGACCCGCTGCTTGAACGTATGGTCCAGGTGCACGACCAACGCAGAGCGAGCGTGGTCGCTCTCATGGAGGTGCCGCCCGAGCAGGTGCACCTGTACGGCTGTGCTGCGATTGAAGCCACCGACGAACCTGACGTCGTACGCATCACCGGGCTCGTTGAGAAGCCAGAACCCGAAGACGCGCCTTCGAATCTTGCCGTGATCGGGCGGTACGTGCTGCGCTCTGAAATTTTTGGGCTCATCGACGACCTTGAACCCGGTCGCGGCGGCGAGTACCAACTGACCGATGCGCTGAACACCCTCGCAAACGGGGGCGGTGAGGCGCCGGTGTTTGGCGTGGTGTTTAGTGGCCGACGCTACGACACTGGCGATCGTGCCGAGTGGATCAAGGCAAATGTGTTGCTTGGCGTTGAGCACGAAGAACTCGGTGAAGAGCTTCGTGACTGGGTCATGCATTTTGCCGATGAGCTGCGGTCGAGACAGTGACTCTCAGGTGACATTGTTGAGCGAGTGATTGTCGTGTCATGAGTCCGTTGTCACATCCTATAGAGATACCTGCCGAGCGCAGTTTCGGCCGTGTTGGCATTCGCTCGGTGCGGGGCCGAGACGCGACAACATTGAGGCGCTTGCTTATTGAGAACCGGAGCTGGTTGCGACCGTGGGAGGCGTCGTTTCCTGGTGGAGGCGGGGCAGAGCCCGGATCGCAGCCGTTTCGACCTGTGATTCGCGCGATGCATGGGCAGCGCAAGGCGGGCAGCGGTGTGACGTTCGTCATGCTGTACGACGGTGCGGTTGTGGGGCAGCTCAGCCTGAGCGACATTAGTGCTGGCGCACTGCGCTCGGCATCGATTGGTTACTGGGTCTCGCAGCACATCGCAGGTCACGGGGTCACGCCCACGGCGGTCGCACTCGCGATTGATTATGCGTTCTCAGAACTCAGACTGCACCGCATAGAGATCTGCATTCGCCCTGAGAATACTGCCTCGTTGCGGGTGGTGCAGAAGCTCGGGCTGCGGTACGAAGGGCGCCGTGAGCGGTACATTCACATCGACGGTCAGTGGTGTGATCACGACAGCTTCGCGCTCACCGCAGATGAGGTGCCAAGAGGAATGCTCGCTCGACTCGGCGCGCCAAGCACGTGAGCTGCGAATCAGCCCATACAGTGACCACATGGCAAGCGGTGTATTTGGTGGCGGATTAATCTTCGTGGTCGCCGCGCTGCTCTGGGCGGCGGTGCTGGTGCCGAGTTGGGTGCGGCGCCGCGAGTTTAAGTCGGCAGAGCAGAACGCGCTACGTCTTCAGCGCACCTTGCGTGTGCTCGCCGAGACCGCAGAGGTGCCAACTGAAGTTCGGGTCGAGGCAACCGCGCGCGAGGCACTCGCTCATGAGAAGTTGCTGCGTGCCGCTCAGCGACAGCAAGAGGCTGAGCGTAAAGCAGCGCTCACTGAGGCTCGCACGCGACAAATTCGTGCAGAGATGCGGGCGCAACAGATGAATCGAAAGCAAACGGCACTCGTCAGGTCGGCTAAGCTACGGAGACCCTTTGTGCGTCGCCTGCGCTCAGCCTCGGCGCTGGTGTTGGTGCTCGCCCTTGCTACGACCCTAGTAGGTGTCGGTACGCTCATCGCTGGTCTCGGTTCAGCGTTGTTGCTCGGTGCCGCCGCAACTGTTGCGGTGTCGCTCGGCATGCTCGTGTTGATTGCCCCCGGTCGGGTGCGTCATGTCGAGATTGAGGCCGAACAGCTCGCCAAGGCCCCGGTAGTAGCGGCCACCCCCGCTGTTGCTACGGAGAAAGCGGTTGATCGCGCGGCCGAGGCGCACGCCGCCGCACAGGCGGCAGCCGCCGCTCGAATCGCGCGAGCACGTGCGCTTGCCAGGGCCCGCGCTGAGGGCGTGAATGGTGACACTCGCAGATCTAATTCGCTTCAGAATCAGCCAGAGTCGATTTTGCTTGAACGTGCCACCCCTCAGGTTCAGGAGTCGGCACAGACACGTGCGCTTGCCGCCGAGATCGCAGCGAGCGAGCAACTGCGAAAGATGGGTGTGATCGGCGACACGAGCGATGGAGCACTCGACCTTGACGCCGTGCTGCGAAGCCGCCGCGCAAGCTAATCAGCGTCGTTTCTTGATGCTGTGATGCTCACGGCAAGCGTGCAGCACCGTCGCCTAAACTATACGTGTCTTTGTCGGGCAACATATAAGCTCGGCATTCTCGAGTGGTTTTAGGGTGATTGCTGCGATGGATAACTGGTGGGTCAACGCGATTTGGTCGATAACGCCGACCGTGCTTATCGGTGTCTTCTTCGCGCTCGTGCTGCGTTTCATTCTGCGTGCTGACCGCACTGAGCGCCGCATCTATAAAGAGATGGAAGCCGAAGAGCGGTCGCGCCTCGGGCTGCCGCCAAAGTCAGACGTATAGTCTGCGCAGCTGCCCCGCGGCACTAATTCATTGGAGTGCGTACGCTCCACCCGTGCAGCCATTTTTATTACACCCATAGAATGTCTGCATGCATGACTTCGCTTCAGTAACTCACCTCGCAGACGACGGGGCAGGCTGGAGCAGCGTCAACTGGCCATTTCTCTGGGCCGCGTTTGTGCTCTTGCTCGACAACATCATTCGTGTTGTTGCACTATTTGTGGTGCCAAGAAATCGCCGCCCGACTGCCGGCATGGCCTGGTTAATCACTATCTTCTGGTTGCCGGTGCCTGGGCTGTTGCTGTTTTGGTTGATTGGTGGCAATACACTTCCGAAGAAACGCACCAAGAAACAAGAGTTTGCCACCTCGGTGGTAAGCGAGTTTGCCGACCGCGAAGAAGCCAAGCTTGGCACCGAACTCGCACAGTTGCCCACTGGCATTTCCAATGCCGTGCAACTCGGGCGATCCCTCGGGGCGCAACCGATGGTTCACGGTAATGCGGCGAGCATCTGCATCGACTACGAAGAATCATTTGCGAGGATCGCCGAAGCCATTCGAGCGGCCAAACACTATGTGTACATTGAGTTTTACATTCTGGTGCACGACGACACGACAGACGATGTCTTTCTCGCGATGCGCGAGGCTACCGCCAGGGGTGTCGAAGTGCGAGTGTTGCTTGACCACGTGTCAGCGGTGCGCAACCCAGGTTTGAAACGTACCTCTAAAACGCTGAATGAAATCGGCGCGAGATGGGCCTTTATGCTGCCGGTGCGCCCCTGGCGGGGTGAGTGGCAGCGGCCTGATCTGCGCAACCACCGAAAGCTCGTAGTGGTTGACGGGCAGGTTGGGTTCACTGGCTCTCAGAACCTCGTTGACTCAAGCTATAACAAGTCGGCAAATATTCGTCGGGGTCTGCACTGGCGTGATCTCATGGTGCGCGTCGAGGGCCCGGTCGTACTCGGCCTCGAGGCCGTGTTCTTGAGCGATTGGTACGTTGAGACCGGTGAGCCAATGTCGCAGTCGTTTGAAGACGAGCTCAACGTGCAGTTGCGTGGTGACGTTGATTGCCAGATTCTTCCGAGCGGGCCGGGCTTTGGGCGAGAGAACAATCTGCAGGTATTTGTCTCGCTGCTGTACACGGCCCAGAAGCGCATTAGCATCACCAGCCCGTACTTCATTCCAGAGGGCGCGATCATGCACGCGCTGCGTGCCGCTACTGCCCGTGGGGTCGAGGTCGAACTGTTCGTATCTGAGATAGGCGATCAGGCGATTGTCTATCATGCGCAACGCTCGTACTACGATGAGCTCTTTGACGCTGGCGTGCGCATTTTCATGTACAAACCGCCCTACATTCTGCACTCGAAGCACTTTACGATCGATGACAAGGTCGCGGTGGTGGGGTCTTCGAATATGGATCAGCGTTCGTTTAACCTCAATATGGAGGTATCAATGGTGGTCTACGGCGAGAGTTTCGTGCGCGAACTCGACGAGGTGAACGCGGTCTATCACCAGAATTCGCGTGAGTTGACCCGAGAAGAATGGTCACAGCAACCACTGCGCTCTCAGCTGCTTGATGGGCTCGCGCGATTGACCTCAGCGCTGCAGTAATTTCGCTGCTTGGTGCGTGGTGTTGGGGCTGCGCGATGGTGCGAGTCGCATGGTTTTTGGAAATCTCGAAAAACTGTGCCACTATGCCACTACTATCTCCGACGGAGGGAAGCGCAATGACGCGTAATGAGGTTTCGCAACCAACCCAGCAGGCCGACTCTTCGACTGCGCCCCAGAATGGTGAGGGTGCCCGGGTAAAACCCGCTGCGAAGGCCACCACAAAGCGGGCTACCGCTAAGAAACCAGCAACTCAGAAAGCGGCTCCGAAATTAGCCACTCAGAAGGCATCTTCGAAGGTGGCATCTCCGAAGACGGCTTCTCCGAAGGCTGTGTCTTCGAAGGTGGCATCTGACACGTCAACCGGTGTGACGAGAAGCCTCTCGACGAGTGCCGCAAAGGGAGGCATGATTCCAGGCGCGGTGAATGGTGGGGCAGCGAAAGGCGGGGCGCACACAGGTGGTTCTGTTGACGAACGTGCAGCCGAAGCTTCTGCGGTACCTGCACAACGACGTCGAGCGCGCCGAGCACCGCACACCGGGCCCGTCACTATTGGGCGCAGCGCCTCAACCAAGCTGAAGAATATCTCTGAGATTCGACACTATTTTCGTACCAGCGAAGCACCGATCTTCTTCGTCGGCGCAACAGCGTTCAACCTGCTCGGTCTCGACCGGTGGGTTCGCGGGTTCTCGTATATTTCTTACTACGACAGCTGGGATGGTGCGCACCCGCGAGTCTTCACCCCCTCTCACAAGCCGTACGTCGAGTTTGAAAGTGGCGAAGACGTCAATAACTGGCTGCTGAGCAATCACGAGGTGCGCACTCACATTGAGAAGCGCACTCCAGCGGGCATGCGTCCGAAGATTGTGACGGTGTTCTTTGACGAAGAGACCGAGCGCATCTGCGAAGAGCTCGACTACGAGCTCATTCTGCCGAGCCACGCGCTGCGCGAGCGCCTCGACTCAAAGATTGTGACCACGCAGATCGCTGATTCTGTAGGTGTGCCAAGTGTGCCGAACATTCTGACGAAGGTTGCAGACTGGAAAGCGCTCGTAAAGGTTGTCGATAAGGCCGGCCTCGGCCATGATTTGGTAATTCAGACCGCATACGGCGACTCGGGTAAGACCACCTACTTCGTCACCAACGAAGCAGAGTTCGACGCGGTTGCCGACGAGATCACCGCCGTCGAGATCAAAGTCATGAAGCGCATCAACAATCGTCCGATTGCCATCGAGGCTGTGTTGACACGTCACGGCACAATTGTTGGCCCATGCATGACTGAAATCACGGGGCACGCAGAGCTCACCCCGTATCGCGGAGGATGGGCGGGCAATGAGATGTTTCCTGCAGTTCTTGACGATTCGAGCAGGCACGCGGCGATTGAGCTGGTGCGCAAGCTTGGCGATCGTCTGGGGGTTGAGGGGTACCGCGGTTTCTTTGAGGTTGACGTGTTGCTCGATACTGACACCGGCGATGTCTACCTCGGTGAGCTGAATCCCCGTGTCAGCGGGGCCTCGGCTATTACCAATGTGACTGCCGGCGCCTATGCTGATGTGCCGCTGTTTGCCTTTCACCTGCTTGAGTACTCTGGCATCGACTTTGAGATTGATGTTGACGAGATCAATGACCGGTGGGAAGAGCTCGCTTCTGAAGATGAGTGGAGTCATATGGTGATCAAGCACACTGCGAGCACCGTCGAGCGCATCAATGCAGCGCCCCGCACGGGTCGTTATGTTATTGATCACTTCGGGCGGCTGGTCTATAGCAACCCGAACCTCGATTGGCATTCGCTGCGAGGCACCGACGAAGCGTTCTTTCTGCGCATCTACAACGCAG
>JAPXTT010000009.1:0-12899 GCA_033812395.1 Leucobacter sp.
CTCGTCTCTCGGCGGAAACTGAAAGTCGAAGAGCACGCTCGAGACATACAGGCCCGAGCCTCCGACCAAAATGGCATCGTTGCCGCGCCCGTGAATCTCTTCGATGATTTGTCGTGCGGTCGGCTGGTACCAGGCAACGGTTGCTTCTTCAGTTACATCGAGCGCCTCAAACAGGTGATGAGCTATCCCACGCTGCTCTTCGAACGAAAGCTTCGCCGTGCCAATATTCATTCCTCGGTAGAACTGCATCGCGTCGGCATTCACAATCTCAGCCCCGCGGCCCTCGCCCATCAGACGTTCGGCAAGGTGAAGCGACAGAGAGGTCTTACCCGTGCCGGTTGCTCCGACTACCGCCCAGAGGCGTGCTTCGGGGCGGTAGTAGATCACAGCGAACGGATCGAGGGCATACCGAGGCCGACCGAGGCCGGAGCACCACCCCGAGCGGTCGGAGCCGGAACGCCGCAGGTCTCTGCCTGCCTGCGATCCCATGCGTCGCCCGCACGGGTGCGCCGAACCGAGTAGACACTCACGTCATCGGCGATCAAAAAGAATGGCGCCGCCGAGGTGACCTTTGCAGTCACTACGTCACCGGGGCGTGGTTCTTCTGCCCCCTCGGGCACAGTGAAGTGCACGAGACGGTTGTCTTCTGCACGACCCGAGAGACGGCGTGTGGCACCGTCTTTGCGGCCCTCGCCCGACACCAACACCTGCACAGTGCGGCCAACCTGAGCATGATTCTCTTCGAGCGAGATGCGCTCCTGCAGAGCCATGAGACGCTCGTATCGCTCTTGCACCACAGCCTTGGGCACCTGATCGTCCATCGTCGCGGCGGGCGTGCCCGGACGAATCGAGTACTGGAACGTGAAGGCGCTCTGGAAGCGTGACTGCTCGACTACACGCATGGTGTCTTCAAAGTCTTCGTCAGTCTCTCCGGGAAAGCCCACGATAATGTCAGTAGTAATTGCCGCGTGCGGAATTTGTTCGCGCACCTGATCAAGAATGCCAAGATAGCGTTTGCTTCGGTATGAGCGGCGCATGGCCTTGAGCACAGTGTCAGAGCCCGATTGCAACGGCATGTGCAGCGTTGGCATCACGTTATGCGTCTCAGCCATTGCGGCGATCACGTCTTCGGTAAACGCTGCAGGGTGTGGGCTCGTAAAACGAACGCGTTCGAGGCCCTCGATCTCACCCATCGCTCGCAGCAGCTTGCCGAAGGCGAGCTTGTCACCGAACTCGACCCCGTAGGTGTTGACGTTCTGACCGAGTAGTGTGACCTCGATTGCACCGTCGTCGACAAGCGCTTGCACCTCGGCGAGCACGTCACCCGGGCGGCGGTCTTTCTCTTTACCGCGAAGCGAAGGCACAATACAGAAAGTGCAGGTGTTGTTGCAGCCGACCGAAATCGAGACCCAGCCGCTTGATGCCGAATCGCGTTTTGTCGGCAGCGTCGAGGGGAATACCTCGAGCGCCTCAAGAATCTCGACCTGCGCCTCAGCGTTATGACGAGCTCGCTCGAGCAGCGCTGGCAGCGAGCCCATATTGTGTGTGCCAAACACCACGTCGACCCATGGCGCCTTCTCGACTATTGTGCCCTGGTCTTTCTGGGCAAGGCAGCCGCCAACGGCAATCTGCATGCCCTCACGCTCACGCTTAACCGCGGCAAGCATGCCGAGGTTGCCATACAGCTTGTTGGCTGCGTTCTCACGCACCGCGCAGGTGTTGATCACAACGACGTCGGCCGAGTCGGGCGTCTCTGCGGCAACGTACCCCGCGGCCTCGAGCGAGCCCGAAAGGCGCTCTGAGTCGTGCACATTCATCTGGCAGCCCAGAGTACGAACGGTGTAGCTGCGCGGCGAGCCATCGGCTCGAAGTGCTGCGGGCGACGGTTCGATCAGGGTTGTTTCGGCTGATGGCATAAGGGCAATTCTATCGAAGGAACAGCTTGGAGCTTGCGGAACCAATATTTATTGAAAGCGAACCGCACTGCGACTCTGTGAGGCACCGCGCCCAGGCACAGCCCCCCGCATCTGCCCGCGAAGCTCACCCCGATCGAGCGCCTCTCTCGCGACTCGCACCGCGCGCTCTCCCGACCACCCTCGTCGCGCAAGAAAGCCAAGCAGTCTGCGTTCGGCTGTTTGCCTGTCGAGGCCACCCATCTTTCTCGCCCGTTCGCTCGCCGCTTCACGAAGTAGTTCATGCTCTTCTTCTTCGTCAAGCTCACCCAGCGCGGTCTCAATGACGCCATCAGGCAGCAATCGCTCACGTAGCTTCAACCGAATCTGACTGCGACTCGCCCGCTTGCGAGCGCGCAACGTCTCGGCGAGTACCCTCGCAAGACCGAGGTCATCAAGGTAGAGACGGCTCTCGCACTCAAGCACCACACCCTCGACATCAGCAAAATCGTGCCCAATCTCGATCAACTCTTTGCGAAGCTCTCCGCTCGAGCGCGCTTTCCGCGCGAGTATACGCACCGCGTCATCGGTCGCCGATCGCACATGTGCGTAATCGTCGACTGGTTCGAGCTGCCCTCTGGTTTCTGGCGCAGGCTGCAGCCTGCCCCGTAGCTCAATGACCTCTGCGAGATGCTCACGATCGCGAGCCTGAGGGGCCTGGTGCCCCTCAGGCTGCGCCGGCAAAAAACGAACAGCCATTGTATGCCTCGCTATGCGCTCTGACGCGCCGAATCGTTGTCTGCCTCGTCAAGCACAGGTGCTTCTTCGCCCGGCTTTACGCCGAGTTTGACAAGAATTTTCTCTTCGATCTCTGCGGCAATATCGGGGTTTGCAATGAGAAACTTACGCGAGTTCTCCATGCCCTGGCCGAGCTGATCACCATCGTAGGTGTACCACGCACCACTCTTCTTAATCAGCCCATGCTCAACACCAAAATCGATGAGCGAGCCCTCGCGAGATATGCCGACGCCGTAGAGAATGTCAAACTCAGCCTGTTTGAAGGGCGGCGCCATCTTGTTCTTGACCACCTTCACCTTTGTGCGGTTGCCGACTGCATCTGCACCATCTTTCAAGGTCTGGATGCGGCGAATGTCGAGACGCACCGATGCATAGAACTTGAGCGCCTTGCCGCCAGCGGTGGTCTCGGGGCTACCAAAGAACACGCCGATCTTCTCACGGAGCTGATTAATGAAGATAGCGGTGGTCTTGGTCTGGTTCAGCCCGCCCGTTATCTTTCGAAGCGCCTGCGACATGAGTCTTGCTTGCAGGCCAACATGACTATCACCCATATCGCCCTCAATCTCTGCTCGTGGCACGAGCGCCGCGACAGAGTCGATCACGATAAGGTCGACCGCGCCAGAACGCACAAGCATGTCTGCGATCTCAAGTGCCTGTTCGCCAGTGTCGGGCTGCGAAACAAGCAGTGCGTCGATATCAACACCGAGTTTCTGCGCGTACTCGGGGTCAAGTGCGTGCTCGGCATCAATGAAGGCCGCGATGCCACCTGCGCGCTGCGCGTTCGCGATTGCATGTAATGTCAACGTGGTCTTACCTGACGACTCTGGGCCGTAAATCTCGATGATTCGCCCGCGCGGCAACCCACCAATGCCCAGCGCGACATCAAGTGCAATCGAGCCGGTCGGAATCACCTCGACCGGAGGGCGCTCGGTGCTACCGAGGCGCATGATCGCACCCTTACCAAACTGCTTATCAATATTTGCAAGAGCAGCCTCAAGTGATTTCTCACGGTCTTTACCTGCGGGTGATACTGAGATGTTCTTTGCCATGTGTAGCTCCTCTGGTCGGGCGAATCTCGCCAGTTGCTGGCCTACCTACTGTCGTGCCGGATGCCCCGTCGACAAGGCCTGGTGGTCAGTACTTGAACCATAGATTGCACCACCGACATTCTTTGCCGGATTGGGTAAATCTCTGGATAACTCGTGCCTGAACTCACCTGTGGACGACATTACGCCGCATTCGAACACACATTCGAACGACACGCCGATAGGCCCTGTTAACTCGCACAAGCACCCGGCAAAAACCGCCCGGTAGCACCCCGCCGCCATCAGTCGCGCGGATCGATAAGCCCCCGCCCGTGACGTCTGGCCACAGGTACCTGCAGGTCTTCGCAAAGAGCGAACCACACCTCGCGCGCCGGCACCCCACGGTCGATCGCTTCCTGAGCAGTGCAGCCAAGCACAGCGAGCCAGTGCTCACGTACGAGCACACCCGAATAGACGTCACCGAATTCTTGGCGCATTGCCCGCTGAAATTCGCTGATTCTCACCTAGTTCATTCCCTCCATAAAGACGAAAACGCCAGCCCGATGGGGCATGGCGCTTTCGAGGAGCACTATCGCGAATTAACCGCGCGCGAGCAACTCTGGACGGTAACCCGAGACAAGGTCTGCAGGCACCGTGTCAGGCACTCGAGTGCCGAGCTGCACGCTCAGGCCCTCGACAATTGCGAGACGATCACTCACCTCGCCCATAATCACCGAGAGGGGCGTATCAAGCGCGTCTGCTACCGCCGCCAGAATTTCACTCGAAGCTTCTTTCTGACCACGTTCTACCTCGCTGAGGTATCCGAGTGCAACGCTTGCCTCACCGGCTACCTGGCGCAGGGTGCGACCCTTCTGCAGCCGGAAGTCACGCAGCACATCGCCGATCTCTTGACGAACCAGTACCATCGCCTCCTCCTTCTCTCGTGCGACCAGAGCCGCACGTTCATCATTGCCGCCTATGTATTCAGACTATCTGCATACAGTCTGCCTAGCGTCACTGAGAGTAACCGCTACTTTAGCCGCGTTATTCCTGAGCATTCCCTGAATTTGAGCCGAGAAGACTCAAGTTTAGCAAGGCCGCGAGCGTTGCGCCTCACACGCAAGCAACTCATCAGTGAACTCCCGCAATGCAGCAGCAACCGTCTGACTGCGGATTTGATGGCGATCACCCGAGGCTTGTAGCTTCACTGCACGCTCCCCCCTACTTGAGCTCACCCCGATCCAGACTGTACCAACCGCCTGACCCGTTGCAGGGTCTGGGTCTGGCCCGGCAACACCGGTAGTTGAAAGCCCGATCTCAGCATCTGTGGGCACCTCGCCCGCACTTCGCGGTGTCGCACATACGCGTCGCACACCACGCGCCATCTGCTTCGCGACCTCGGCGTCAACCGGCCCCACTGCCGCAAGCAAGTCAGCATCGACATCGAGTACTGAGGTCTTCAGAAACGTATCGTATGCGACCACGCCCCCAGAGAACACTCTGGAGGCGCCGGGCACTCCAACGAGTGCCCCCGCGAGCAGCCCCCCGGTCAGGGACTCAGCAACGGCGACGCGAACACCACACGTTGCTGCGAGTTCGATCTGCTGCATCGGTGGCATCTGCCCTTCACGGGCGTTCATCACGCGGCTCCCGCCGATCCTTTACGCATACGGAAGAAATTCACGACATAATCGATGCCGCTTGCAATAGTCAGCGCCACAGCGACGCTCATGGTGATGATGTTTAGCCACACCACAGCCGTACCCAACCAGCCGTCACCAAGCAGAGATGCAAACGGAAACAGCGCGAGCGAAATCGCAACAGACTGCGCAACCGTCTTCAGTTTTCCCATCCAAGCAGCAGCCACCACGACGCTGCGAGCTTCGAAGAGTCTGTGCACCGTGATGCCAATCTCACGCACGAGCACGACGATCGTGACCCACCAGGGCAGCTCACCAAGAATCGATAGCCCGACCAGTGCCCCACCCGTCAAAAACTTATCTGCAATCGGGTCAAGCAACTTACCAAGATCAGTGATGAGGCCACGAGATCTCGCGATATGCCCATCCCAAGCATCGGTCGCGATCGCGATCACGAAAAACGCGGCAGCCGCCCAGCGCAGCGCACCCATTCGCCCATCGTCTGCGAGCAGCATCCAGATGAAGAATGGTGTGGCGACGATGCGCGCCCCGGTAATGATGTTGGGGGCGTTCCAGTTGTTCTGCTTTATGGGGGGTACATTCGCGGAGGCGGGCGTCTCGGTCATTACTGCTCTATTCTCGCCCGGTTAACTGCCAAGCATCTTCACTGCCGTCATCGTTGACTTCTTCGAGCCCCGCCTGGTGCGCAGCAATCGGGTCATCGTAGCGAGAGTCAAAAATATCGTTCGTCGCTGCAAGCGGCTCGAGTGCCTGAGTGGCCGCTGAGTCTGCGCCACTGCCATGCTCGGAGCCAGTGGCGCCAGGTGCGCCAGGTGCGCCAGGCACACCTGAGGCGGGAGCAGCAGAAGGCACTGCAGTCGCTACTGCAGGGGCGGCGGGCGTGGCAACGGGCACAGGTGCAGCAGGTGCTTGGAACGTCGCCTGCGGCGACCCGCCGCCGCGAATCCCTGCAAGCACCTCAGCTAGCTGCTCCGGCGCCACGAGCACGTCGCGCGCCTTCGACCCTTCCGAAGGACCGACGATCTCGCGAGACTCCATCAAATCCATCAGCCTGCCAGCCTTTGCAAAACCGACGCGTAGCTTACGCTGCAACATAGAGGTCGAACCGAATTGTGAGGTAACCACCAGTTCGACCGCCTGCAACAGCACGTCGAGGTCGTCACCGATATCAGCGTCAATATCTTTCTTCTCTGCAGCCTGAGCCACGTCAGCCCGGTACTCCGGCTGCGCCTGTAGCTTCACGTGTGAGACGACGCGAGCAATTTCGCTCTCGTTCACCCAGGCACCCTGCACACGTACCGGCGAAGAATCGCCGTTGACGAGCAGCAATCCGTCGCCCTGGCCGATGAGTCGTTCGGCCCCTACTTCATCGAGGATCACGCGAGAGTCGGTGCCCGAGGCAACCGCGAAGGCGTAGCGGCTTGGTACGTTCGACTTGATCACGCCGGTCACGACGTTGACTGAGGGGCGCTGGGTTGCGAGCACGAGGTGAATACCGGCCGCACGGGCGAGCTGGGTAATGCGCTGGATCGAGTCTTCGACGTCTCGCGGGGCGACCAGCATGAGGTCTGCGAGCTCGTCAACCACCACGAGCAGATACGGGTAGGGCTTCAGCTTTCTCTCGCTACCAGCCGGCAACACGATAGACCCCTGACGCACGGCGTCGTTGAAGTCGTCAATGTGCCTGAAACCGAAGCTCGCGAGGTCATCATATCGCATGTCCATCTCTTTCACGACCCACTGCAGCGCCTCTGCCGCCTTCTTTGGGTTCGTGATGATGGGGGTAATGAGGTGTGGCACACCCTGGTACACCGTCAGCTCGACCCGCTTGGGGTCGACCAAGACCATTCGCACTTCAGCGGGTGTGGCCCGCATCAGCAGGCTCGTGATCATCGAGTTAATAAAGCTCGACTTACCCGAACCTGTAGCGCCCGCAACAAGCAGGTGAGGCATCTTCGCGAGGTTCGCTACGACGAAGTCACCCTTTACGTCTTTGCCAATGCCAATGGTCATCGGGTGCTTGCTTCGCTGCGCTTTGGCCGAGCGCAGTACATCACCGAGCGCGACGTTCTCGCGATCTTTGTTTGGAATCTCGATGCCGATCGCGCTCTTGCCGGGGATCGGCGAAAGGATGCGCACCTCGTTCGAGGCGACCGCATATGAGAGATTCTTCTGCAGCGCAGTCACGCGCTCCACTCGCACACCTGGGCCGACCTCGACCTCGTACTGAGTTACCGTCGGGCCACGCGAGAAGCCTGTCACCCGCGCGTCAACACCAAACTGCTTGAGCACCGCATCAATAGCTGCCATGGTCTCGTCGTTTGCTTGCGTGCGCGCCTTTGGCGGGTCGCCTGCAGAGAGTGCCGCCTGGTCAGGCAGGGTGTATGGGCGGGCCTCTTCATTGTGCGCTGGAGCAACCTGAAACGGCGTGTGCTCAGAAGCTGTCTGCGGCTCGTCAAGAACCGGTTCTTCGGCGGGAATATCGAAGAGACCATCGGCAAACACCTCTGTCACCGAATCGTCACCCAGACCCGAACCACGTGCCTGCGCAGTAGCGGCGGCAACGACCTCTGTGCGGTCAAAATCAAATAGACCGTCATCGAATTGCGCTGTTGCCTGCTCATCAGTCTGCAGCGCAGTTTCAAAGCCGCGGTCGCTGCTCTCGGCACCGTCGAACAGCTCGCCCACCGTGGTTGCGTCAGACACAAAGTCTGGGTCTTCTTCGCGACCAGACGCGTTGCGCCGCCACCAGGGTAAATCGGTTCGACTCGCCTGTTCAACCAGATCGCTCTCTTCGTCGATAGGCTCTTGAGCCGCCTGGGGTAGCTGTTCACCGAAGAGGTAGCGGTAGCCCTCTTTTAGGCGCGCCACAATGCGACCAGGGGGTGTCTTGGTCACAATGAGCAGCGAAAATGCAAGTAGTAGAGAAAGGATCGGCACCGCAACCCAGACGGTCAAGAACAGCAGAGGCGCACCAATCAACCAGCCGAAAAGGCCCCCCGCGCTCGCGAGGTCGCCGCCTGGCTTCGGCTGCCCGCCAAATACATGTGCGAGGCCAGAGGCGCTCAAAAGCGCCAGACTCAGCCCTATTGCAATGCGACGGTTGTCGTGCACGCTCGAGGGATGGTTGAAGAGCCAGCCCGCGAAGCCGACCATCACAATCGGCAACCCGAAGGCGATGCGGCCAAACAGGCCCCCAAAACTATATGCACTCACCACATGGGCTGCGTCATTGCCGATCATGAACCACTCAATGACCGCACCCACGATCGCGAGTAGCACGAGCGCAAGCGGGGCTCCATCACGACGATCTTCAGACGCTATCGGTTCAGTTCTGAACATACGAAACGCGCCGCCAACCGCGTGCGCAAGCCCGAGCCAGGCACGAACGACCGGCCCTTCAGTGTGCACCGGCTCAATCACCTTGGTTTTTGCCGTCGCCCCAGCGCGCGAGGGTCGTGTAGCGCCCCCCGTTTTTGCCCGGGCAGAAGTCTTGCTGGCCATGCGTCGAGCCTACGAAGCACCACCGACATTTTGGCTCTGCGAAGGCGGCGCGCCCTGAAATCCGTGCGAAATCAGCGGCGACGCACCCGGTCGATCACAGCATTGAGCTCGGGAGTGCGCAATACCAAGAGCACCAGCAGATAGATCACGCTCATACCGAGGGCAATGACAATCGAAGCGAGCACTGAGTACAGTGGGCCGAAGTCGGGCTGCAGCACACGAGCCCACCACGTGCCCGCGAGCCCGGCCACGAGGGCAACGGCGCCCGCACCGAGATAGCGCGCAAGGCTCGCGGCGATCCTACGCCCATCGATCGAACCAAGCTTTCGTCTAAGCAGCAAAGTTGCGAGGATCGTCTCGATAATCGCCGAGATCGAAATGATCAGCGCAACCGCGGTGCCGAGCAACGGAGCTGGCACAACGAACAGTGCAAGCAACGACAGCGCAATGGTCACCGCGATTCGCGCGCACGCATAGAAGAACGGTGTACGAGTGTCTGACGTCGCGTAGAACGCTCGCTGCACGACAAAGAGCACGCTAAACGCTGGCAAGCTCAGCAGGTACGCGCGAAGTGCGAGGCTGAACTGGTCGACCTGGTCGAGGGTTGCGCCGAGGTTCACCACGCGACTCACAAACGGGGCGACAGCAAACACGACGACTGCGGCGAGCACGAGGATCAGCATGACCTGGCGTACTGCTGCCGAGAAATCGCGGGTAAAGGCCTCAGGGTTGCCCGCGTGATGCCACTCGGCGAGTCTCGTAAAGTATGCAGTGGCGATCGAAATCGTAATGACCGAGTGGGGCATGATGTAGATCGTCCACGCTGTTTCAAGCGCTAGCGCAGACACACCTTCGCCCGATGCGCCGTTGATCACGTTCTGCGTAACGAGCGCCCCTAGGTTCGTGACGAGCAGCGCGCCGAGGGTCCAGCCAGCGATGCGCCCCGTCTCAGCGAGCCCCATGCCGCGCCATTTGAAGTCAGGCCTGAAGCGGATGCCCGCGCGCCGCCAGAATGCGAACAGCACCAGAGCTTGGCTTGCAATGCCAAGCGTTGCACTGCCGGCAAGCACTGCGATCGAGGTCGAGTTCCAGTCTGCGACCGTACGAGCGCCGGTCGGGTCTGCACCGAATAACAGAATGAACACACCGAAGCCCGCGATCGCAATCACATTGTTCAGCACCGGCGCCCAAGTTGACGGCCCAAAAACGCTCTTCGCGTTCAACACCTCGCCAAGCACCGCATAAATGCCAAAGAACAGAATCTGAGGCATGCACCAGTAAGCAAAAGCAATTGCAAGCCCACGTTGGTCTGCATCCCATTTCAGGGTGAATAGCGTCACGATCCATGGCGTCGCAAACATGATGACGACCGTGAGCACGCTCAGCGTTACGGTCACGAAGGTGACCAGCTTGTTCACGTACGCCCGCCCACCGTCAGCGTTCTTGGCCGCCTTCACGATCTGCGGCACGAGCACCGCGTTCAGCATGCCGCCGAGCAGCACCGTGTAGAGCAGGTTCGGCAGCATATTACCGTTGGCGTATGCATCGCCAGAGATTGAGCCGACTTGGCCGATTGCGTATGCCAATACGACGACCTTGACGAGGCCGAGCAGCCGCGAAACAACGGTGCCAGAGGCCATGATCGCACTGGCGCGCGCGATCGCCGAGCCACCCGCCACCGAGTTACACCACCACGACGACGGGCACGATCATCGCCTTGCGGCGAAGCTTTGTACCCACCCAGCGCCCGATCGTGCGGCGCACGATCTGCTGCAGCTGGTGCGCATCGGTCGTGCCCTCTTTCATGGCTTTCTCGAGCGCATCGGCAATCTGCGGCTTGATCTTGTCGAAGACGTGGTCGTCTTCAGCAACGCCCTTTGCGTGAATTTCGGGGCCAGAGATGATCTGCCCGAGACTCGTCTCGACCACGGTGATGACTGAGATGAAGCCTTCTTCTGCGAGCACTCGGCGATCGCGAAGGTCGTCATCTGTGACCGTGCCGACCGAAGAGCCGTCGACGTAGATGAAGTCGATGTCGAGCTGGCCGACCTGGCGCGCGACTCCATCGACGAGGTCAACGACGGTTCCGTTCTCGGCGATGATGGTGCGGTTCTGCGGCACACCCGTCTCGATCGCGAGTGCGGCGTTCGCGACGAGGTGGCGATATTCGCCGTGAATCGGCATCACGTTCTTCGGGCGCACAATGTTGTAGCAGTAGAGCAGCTCGCCAGCGGCGGCGTGCCCCGAGACATGCACCTTCGCGTTGCCCTTATGCACCACGTTCGCACCGAGCTTCATGAGCCCGTTGATCACGCGATAGACCGAGTTTTCATTGCCCGGTATCAGGCTCGATGCGAGGATCACCGTGTCGCCGTGACCAACCTCAACCTGGTGTTCACGATTGGCCATGCGGCTGAGCACTGCCATCGGCTCACCCTGCGAACCAGTCGACATGTAGACGATGCGGTGGTCGGGAATATCTGCGCTCTTCTTGAGATCAACGAGCACGCCATCGGGCACCTCAAGGTAGCCCAGGTCTGCCGCGATCTTCATATTTCGCATCATCGAGCGCCCAAGCAGTACCACTCGGCGGCCGTTTGCCTGCGCCGCATCGAGCACCTGCTGCACACGGTGCACGTGGCTCGAGAAGCTCGCTACTACCACTTTGCCCCTTGCACCCGCGATGACACGCTCGAGCACCGGCCCAATGTCTTTCTCGAGCGGGGTAAAGCCAGGCACGTCAGCGTTCGTCGAGTCGGTCATGAAGAGGTCAACACCCTCTTCGCCGAGGCGCGCGAACGCTCGCAGGTCAGTGATGCGGCCGTCAAGCGGCAGCTGATCCATTTTGAAGTCGCCGGTACCAATGACCAAGCCAGCCTTCGTGCGAATGGCAACCGCCAGCGCATCAGGAATCGAGTGGTTGACCGCAACAAATTCGAGGTCGAAGGGGCCGCGTTTGATGCGGTCACCCTCTGCCACCTCTTGCAGCACCGGCTTAATGCGGTGCTCCTTGAGCTTTGCGGCGACCAACGCCAACGTCAGCTTTGAGCCGATCAGTGGAATGTCTTCGCGACGCTTCAACAGGTACGGCACGCCACCAATGTGGTCTTCATGACCGTGGGTGAGCACGATACCGACAATGTCGCTGAGGCGGTCGTCGATCTGTGAGATATCAGGCAATATCAGATCGACACCCGGCTGCGTTTCTTCTGGAAACAGCACACCGCAGTCGACCACCAGCAGCTTGCCGTCGATTTCGTAGACGGTCATGTTGCGGCCAACTTCGCCGAGCCCGCCGAGCGGTGTGATGCGAAGTGTGCCTGCTTCGAGCTTCGGTGGCGCGTAATGCAGTGTGGTCAAGAGGAGTGTCTCCTTAGAGAATTAGCGGGTTGTTCCGGCGATCTTCGGCAAAGCGCCACCTGCTGCGGCGTTGCGATCGGGTCTGAAGTTCGAGAAGTCGGCTCCTGGCACATCGCGCACGAGGGCAATTTCGTCTTCAATGAGCGCTGCCTCCCATTCTTCGGGGCCGACGAGCGGCAGGCGCACGCGCGGGCTACCGATACGACCAAGGCCATGCAGCACATACTTCGCTGCGACGGTGCCGGGAACGTGAGTCATGATGGCTCGTACGAGCGGCTCGAGTCGCTGGTGCTCGGCACGGGCAGTGTGCAAATCGCCGCTGTTTACCGAGTCAACAATGGTGCGATACGGGGCCGCGGTGATATTTGCGGTGACACCGATGAGGCCGGTCGCGCCGATAGCGAGGTGCGGCAGCACGTTCGCGTCGTCGCCCGAGAAGTACATGAGATCGGTCTGGTTGAGCACCCGGCTGACCTCGCTGAAATCGCCTTTGGCGTCTTTGACCGCGAGAATGTTTGGGTGCTTTGCGAGCCGCAGAATGGTCTCGTATTTGATTGGCACACCGGTGCGGCCAGGAATATCGTAGAGAATCACCGGCAGATCGGTCGCGTCGGCAACCATGCGAAAGTGCGTGAGCAAGCCCGCTTGGGTGGGCTTGT
>JAPXTT010000010.1:0-12315 GCA_033812395.1 Leucobacter sp.
GTCTATCTGTGTACCTCAAACGACGAGGTGATTGACCTCGTGAGCCGGGGCCAGGGTGTGTTTGGCATTGCAGTGGGTAAGGTGCTGCGCGAAGTTGAGACCTCGCTTGTTGACCTTGACGAGCGACGTGATGATGCCCAGCAAGGGTCTCATCAACTTGACGAACTTGCAGCCAGGCGTCAGGCGAGAAAAATTTCGTAGCAGCTACACGCACAAAAATACCGCTCATCGGGGCCGAAGAGATGAGCGGTATATTTTATTGTCTGTGTCTTACTCTTCTGCGTGATCAGTGATGGCAGTATCTTCACCGACGACTGGGTCGCCCTCAGCCACAACCGTAGTGGTGTTCTGACGTATGCCGGTTTCGGCTGGCAGTATCTCAAAACCACTGGACTTTGCCACCTGATCGAGCACCTGGTCAAAATAACCGGCCATCTCTTGTGCGGCTTCACCGGGCCACAGGTGTACGGGTTTTGCCGCGCCCTGAGCCTGCTGTAGCGAGGTGCGTTCGGGCAGCTGCGGTGAGAGCACAAGCGAGCCAAACAGCTCTTTCAGCTCGCGGATGCGAAATTGGTGCTCCATCGACTGTGGCCTAGTTCGGTTCACAAGAATACCGACAGGCTCGAGTCTGGTGCTCACACCGCGACGAACCTCTTCGATAGCCCGAAGCGCACGGTCAGCAGCAGAAACAGCAAACAGGCCGGGCTCAGTTACGACAAGAACACGGTCGCTTGCAGCCCAGGCGGTTCGGGTGAGCGCGTTGAGAGAGGGGGCACAGTCAATAATCACCAGGTCGTAGTCGTTCTCGACTACGGTGAGTGCCTCTTCGAGCTTCCAGATTTCGCGAATTGAGGGGTGGGGGCCGTCGAAGTTAATCGCTGATGGGCTGCCGATCAACAGGTCGATCGAGCCCTCATGATGCTTGCTCCAGCCACTCGGAGCGATAGCTGAACGAATTGACTTTGGCTTCTCGAGCACGTTTGCGATGTTGTCGTACCCCTCAGGGTGCACATCGAGCCCCGTCGATACGTCTGACTGCGGGTCGAGATCTACAACCAGAGTACGAAGGCCGCGAGAAAACGCAGCCGAAGCGAGCCCAAGGGCCACCGTGGTCTTTCCGACGCCACCCTTGAGGGAGCTCACACTAAGAACATGCACGAACCCAGTCTATGCGGGCTGAGTGTCTCGAAGCAAAGGTTCGCGCCATTAGCGAACGCGCAACAAGTTGAGCCGATCCTCGCCTGAAAACTTGACGAAAAAAATCTGAATGTGGGGTGCGTGTAGGCTGTGGCTTGGGCAGTTTCCAGCAGGCTGGGCATGATTCAGAGGAGTTCCGTGTTCAAAAAGATTCTGGTTGCCAATCGTGGCGAGATTGCGATTCGTGCGTTTCGTGCAGCAAACGAATTAGGGGCAGGCACAGTTGCCGTGTTTCCCTATGAAGATCGCAATTCGCTGCACAGGCTAAAGGCTGACGAGGCATATCTCATCGGCGCCGAGGGGCACCCGGTGCGCGCATATCTTGATGTCAACGAGATTGTGCGGGTGGCAAAAGACGCTGGTTGTGACGCTATTTACCCGGGTTACGGTTTTCTCTCTGAGAATCCTGAGCTTGCGGCGGCGGCGGCCGAGGCAGGTATTACTTTTATTGGCCCAGGCAAGCAAGCTCTTGAGATGGCTGGCAACAAGGTCGCGGCCAAAGAGCACGCGATTGCCGCTGGGGTGCCCGTGTTGCGGTCGACACCGCCGTCGACTGACGTTGAGAAGCTTATCGAGGGAGCGCGCGGTATCGGATTTCCGGTATTCGCCAAAGCCGTTGCTGGTGGTGGCGGTCGCGGCATGCGTCGAGTTGAACGCGAAGATGATCTGCGTGATGCCCTTGAATCAGCGATGCGTGAGGCTGAGAGCGCCTTCGGTGACTCAACCATGTTCATCGAGCAGGCAGTGCTCAGACCCCGTCACATCGAAGTGCAGGTGCTCGCTGATCGCACAGGAGCGACGGTGCACCTGTTCGAGCGCGACTGCTCAGTGCAGAGAAGACACCAGAAAGTGGTCGAAATCGCTCCAGCACCAAACCTCGCCCCAGCAGTGCGTGATGCATTGACTCGTGATGCCATCGCATTTGCAAAGAGCATCGGCTATGAGAATGCTGGCACTGTTGAGTTTTTGCTTGATACCGAGGGTGAGCGTGCAGGTGAGCATGTATTCATAGAGATGAACCCGCGAATTCAGGTTGAGCACACCGTCACAGAGGAGGTCACCGATGTCGACCTCGTGCAGGCGCAGATGCGCATTGCTGCTGGTGAGACGCTCGCTGAATTGGGGCTGACTCAAGACCAGATACAACTGCACGGGGCAGCACTGCAGTGCCGCATCACCACCGAAAACCCGGCAGATGGCTTTCGCCCAGACCTTGGGCGCATCACCACATACCGCTCACCGGGTGGCGGGGGGGTCCGACTTGACGGTGGCACGATTAACCCAGGCGCACATATCAGCCCACACTTCGACTCGATGCTCGCAAAGCTTACCTGTCGCGGGCGAAACTTTGAGGCCGCAGTCGTGCGTGCGAGGCGTGCGCTCGCCGAGTTTCGAATTCGTGGGGTTGCAACGAATATTCCGTTCTTACAGGCTGTGCTTGACGATGCAGACTTTCAAGCAGGTGACGTCTCGACTTCGTTTATTGAAGAGCGGCCAGAGCTGCTCACCCTGAACAAGCCGAAAGACCGTGCGACTCGAATGCTGCAGTATCTTGCAGACGTGACGGTGAACCAGCCGAACGGGCCACGCCCAGCCGGTGTCGAGCCCTCGATGAAGTTGCCTGTGATAAACCATGATGCGCCCGTACCAGTTGGCCAGCGGCAACGCCTGCTTGAGCTTGGCCCAGAGGGCTTTGCGAGGGCCCTGCGAGCGCAGACGGCGCTGGCAGTCACTGAGACAACCTTCAGAGACGCGCACCAGTCACTGCTCGCGACCCGAGTGCGCACGCGTGATCTCATCGCGGTGGCTCCTCATGTGGCGCGTCTTACCCCACAACTGCTCTCAGTCGAGGCTTGGGGTGGGGCGACCTATGACGTTGCGCTTCGTTTCTTGAGCGAAGACCCGTGGCAGCGTCTTGCGGCTCTGCGCGAGAAGTTGCCGAATGTTCCGATTCAGATGTTGCTGCGTGGTCAGAACACTGTAGGCTACACGCCCTATCCCGCAGCCGTTGCCCAAGCATTCGTTCGTGAGGCAACGACGACCGGAGTCGATATCTTCAGAATCTTCGACGCATTGAACGACGTGAACCAAATGCGTGTCGCTATTGACGCGGTGCGTGAGACCGGGACAGCGGTTGCAGAGGTAGCGCTCTGCTACACGGGTGACATGTTGCACCCCTCTGAAGATAAGTT
The DNA here is from genome assembly GCA_033812395.1 of Leucobacter sp. Taxonomy (GTDB): domain Bacteria; phylum Actinomycetota; class Actinomycetes; order Actinomycetales; family Microbacteriaceae; genus Leucobacter. The sequence goes on from JAPXTT010000010.1 coordinate 3,390, forward strand.
CACTCTCGACTATTACCTGCGCCTCGCAGAGCAGATTGTTGACGCGGGCGCGCATGTGCTTGCAATTAAAGACATGGCTGGCCTGTTGCGACCGGCTGCTGCAGAAAAGCTTGTTGCTGCGTTGCGCGAGCGTTTCGAGCTGCCCGTGCACTTGCACACGCACGACACCCCTGGTGGTCAATTGGCCACGCTGCTCGCTGCGGCGCGCGCTGGGGTTGACGCGGTAGATGCGGCATCTGCGCCGATGTCTGGTACCACGTCGCAACCATCGCTATCTGCACTTGTTGCGGCACTAGCGCACACCGAACGCGATACCGGTCTTGACCCAGATGCAGTGTATGGGCTTGAGCCCTACTGGGGTGCAGTGCGTAGCGCTTACCGACCATTTGAGTCAGGCCTGCCTGCGCCAACGGGTCGGGTGTACTCTCACGAGATTCCGGGTGGGCAGCTCTCGAACCTGAGGCAACAGGCGATTGCGTTGGGCCTTGCAGACAACTTCGAGAAGATCGAAGATATGTATGCTGCGGCAGACCGCATCCTCGGCCGCATTCCAAAAGTCACACCCTCGTCAAAGGTTGTGGGTGATCTTGCGTTGCACCTCGCTGCCGTTGACGCTGATCCGGCTGACTTCGAAGCCAACCCTGAGAAATACGACATTCCAGACTCGGTGGTTGGGTTTCTTGCAGGCGAACTCGGCGAGATACCCGGTGGCTGGCCCGAGCCCTTCCGGTCGAAGGTGCTCGCCGGTCGTGAGTTCTCGATCAGCGTCGCAGAGGTGAGCAGTGCAGACGCGGCACTCCTCGAGGGTTCGAGTACTGAGCGTCGCGACACACTTAACCGCCTGTTGTTTGCGGCCCCAACATCGCACTACCACGCTATGCGAGAGCAGTACGGTGATCTGTCGATCCTTGAAACCGGTGATTACCTCTACGGCCTCGAGACCGGCGCAGAGCACGCAATTGACCTCTCTCGAGGGGTGCGTCTCTATGTCGGACTCGAGGCCATCGGTGAGGCCGATGACAAAGGCATGCGCACGGTGATGGTACGTGTGAACGGTCAGCTGCGACCAGTGTTCGCGAAGGATGACTCGGTGACTGTGTCAGTTGTGACCGCAGAGAAAGCAGATAAGAGTGTCGCTGGTCAAGTTGCTGCGCCGTTCTCTGGAACTGTGACACAGAAGTTCACAGTCGGTGACACGGTAGAAGCTGGTCAGCCTGTCGCTACCATCGAGGCGATGAAGATGGAAGCGGCGATCACTGCACCCGTAAGCGGGCGTGTGCAACGTCTGGCCTTTGACGGTGCGCGCGGCGTCGAGTCGGGCGATCTTGTGCTGGTGATTGAACAGGTTTCTGCCGCATGACGGTTCGAGAGATTCGACTCTTTGGCGACCCCGTGCTGCGCACCGTGTGCGAACCAGTTGTTGAGATTGATGATCGGGTGCGTTCGCTCGTCACAGATCTGTTAGATACTGTTGCATTTGACGGCCGGGCGGGTCTCGCCGCCACCCAGATCGGGTTCACACAACGTGCGTTTAGCCTGTACATCGACGGCGAAATTAGCTACTTGTTGAACCCAGAGATCGTTGAGTTATCGGGGGAGCCGGTGCCGACGGGTGAGGGGTGCCTTTCAGTGCCCGAGTTGTGGTTTGAAGTATTGCGGTACCCCCGTGCCGTTGTACGCGGGATCGACCTGGCCGGCGACGAGATCACTATCGAGGGTGAAGGTCTCATGGCGCAGGCGCTGCAACACGAGTGCGATCATCTTGATGGCAAGCTCTATCTGCATCGCCTCGATCGTGAGAATCGTGGTGAGGCGATGCGGCAGATTCGAGCGTCGAGCTGGTTCTAGCGCCGTGCTTTCACTAGTATTTCGGTCGTCATTGTAACGACCCGCGGCGAGGTAACACCTACTGCCTGATTGAGCGAGGCAAGTGTGTTTTCTGCAGTGGCGCACAGAGTGCGTTTGCAAACAGAATGAGGGCTGGCGCAAATGCGCACCAGCCCTCATTCTTTTCGTGATTACTTCGTGTCTATCGCTGATGTTTCAGGGTTTTCGCCGTACATGGCGGCGATTTCGGGTGCGAAGTCACGCAGAATGTTATCGCGCTTGATGCTCATTTTGGGGGTCAAATGACCGGTGGCTTCAGTGAACTCGGTGGGCAAAATAACCCACTTACGAATGCTCTCAGCGCGTGACACATATTTGTTTCCGTGGTCAATGGCGCGCTGTACCTCAGCGAGTACCGCCGGATGCTTCGCTGATTCTTCGAGGGACATGTTCGGATCGAGCCCGTTGTTCTTCAGCCAAGTAGGCAGCATTTCTTGATCGAGCGTGATGAGTGCTGAAATGAACGGCTTTTGGTCGCCTACAGCCACGACCTGGCCAATAACGGTGAACGATCGGATCGGATCTTCGAGCCCGGCGGGGGCGACGTTCTTGCCACCCGCGGTAACGATGATCTCTTTCTTACGACCTGTGATGGTTAGGTAGCCATCGCTGTCGAGCGAACCAAGGTCTCCGGTGCGGAAGAAGCCGTCATCGGTGAAGACTGACTTCGTGGCATCGGGGTTATTCCAGTACTCCTTGAAGACGTCGATGCCTTTCACCTCAATCTCGCCGTCGTCTGCGATGCGTACGGTGTGGCCGGGAAGTGCGGGGCCGACGGTGCCGATCTTGAATTTGTCGGGCAGGTTCACCGTGACAGGTGCGGTGGTTTCGGTGAGACCGTAGCCTTCAAGAATCTTGATGCCGAGGCTGTGGTAGAAGTGGCCGAGGTAATGGCTGAGCGGGGCTGAACCTGACACCGCGTATTTCACTCGACCGCCCATCTTCTCTCGCAGCGTCGAATATACGAGCTTGTCGAAGATTTTGAACTTCAACGAGAGGCCAAAACCTGGCTTTTCGCCTGACATGATGGCCTGACTGTGCTTGACAGCAACTTGAGCGGCTGCGCGGAAGATTTTGCCCTTACCGCCAGCCTCGGCTGTCTGCTCTGCCGAGTTGTACACCTTTTCAAAAACGCGTGGCACTGCGAGCAAGAACGAAGGCTGGAACGACCCGAGCGAGGGGAGCAGCTTCGTGGTGTCGGGTTGGTGGCCGACACGAACACCTGCGTGCACCGCAAGCATTGAGATGAAGCGTGCAAAGACGTGAGCGAGTGTGACAAATAGCAACGTCGAAGCGCCGGGTTCGTTGACCACTTCTCCGAGGGCAGCTGCCGAGTTTCGGGAGAGATCGACAAAGTTGGAGTGGGTCAGCACACAACCCTTAGGGCGGCCAGTCGAGCCCGAAGTGTAAATCAGAGTTGCAATATCGTCACCGTTTGCGATGGTGCGGCGGCGCTCAATCTCTTCATCTGCAACCTCGATGCCCGCGGCGGTCAGCGATGCCAGCGCGCCCTCATCGAGTCGCCACACGTGCTCAACCCCGGTGACCAGTGAGCGGATCTCGTCGAAATGAGCCGCGTGCTCTGCCGTTTCGGTAATGATGCCTCGTGCGCCCGAATCTTCAAGTATCCACTGCACCTGCATGGCAGAGGAAGTCTCGTAGATCGGCACCATGACGGCACCTGCGTAAAACAGCGCGAAATCCACGAGTGACCATTCAAACGAGGTCTTACACATGAATCCAATGCGATCGCCGGGCTGCACGCCGCTGGCTGCAAGCCCCTTTGCGATGCTCACCACACGGCTACGAAACTCTGCCGCGCTCAGATCATTCCAACTATCACCATTAGGAGTCGCAAAGAGGGCGCGATCTGGGGTAGCGGCGACACGTTGCTCGAGCAGATCGGTCACGTTATCGCCAGCAACCGATGGAATGAGGATCGGTGTTTCAGTGAGATTCACGGTAGCTCCTTCGATACCCGAATAAATGATGAATGGTTCGCCGACGGCGGTGCTCGGGCTTGTGAGTTAAGCCTATTGCACTTGCATGAAGCACCGGCCAATTCGCCGTGGAGAATCTACAAATCAGATATTCTGACAGCATGATCTACTGGATCCTCAAGCACCTTGTCATAGGCCCGCTGCTCAAGACCATCTACCGGCCATGGGTCGTCGGTGCTGAAAATCTGCCGGGCAACGGCCCGGTTATTATCGTCGGCAACCACCTCTCGGTGATCGATTCGTTCTTCATGCCGTTGATGATCGATCGACGGGTGCACTTTCTGGCGAAGAGCGATTACTTTACGGGTAAGGGCCTGAAAGGCTGGTTCGTGAAGACGTTCATGCTTGCGGTTGGTCAGATCCCCATCGATCGCTCTGGCGGTAAGGCCTCGGAAGCCTCGCTCAACACCGGGCTTGCCGTGCTTGAACACGGTGACGTACTGGCGCTCTATCCGGAGGGTACTCGTAGCCCCGATGCACGTCTCTATCGTGGCCGCACTGGCGTAGCCCGCCTTGTGCTCGAGTCGGGTGCCGCGGTTGTGCCAGCTGTCATGATTGATACCGAGAAGTGCATGCCAATCGGTGCAAAAATTCCTAGGGTGCGTAGGATCGGCACGATCATCGGCAAACCGCTCGATTTTAGCCGTTTCGCTGGGATGAGCGCAGACCGTTTCGTGCTGCGTAGCGTCACCGACGAGATCATGGTCGAGATTCAGCGGCTGAGCCGACAGGAGTACGTCGATGTGTACGCCTCAAGCGTACGCTCGCGAGTGCCAGCCTCGCGCTGATCGCCGATAGACTGGGCGGGTTGCGGTGTTGCCGCATCGGTTACATTATTGCCCTCCCTTGAAAGCAGGCGAACGTGAGTCAGCAGACGGCCCAGAGCGTATCACCGAGCGCGCTGGAGCTCGATAGCTATCGCGAGCTCCAGGCAAAGCAGCAACCGCCATGGTCGAACCTGGCTTTTGTGCAAGAAATTGCTACTGAGCTGGCTGCGCAGCCGCCGCTTGTGTTTGCGGGAGAGGTCGATCGTTTACGCGAGCGGCTTGCATCGGCGGCACGCGGCGAGGCATTTCTGCTGCAGGGCGGTGACTGCGCCGAAACGTTCGAGGCCGCTACCGCAGACAAGATTCGTGACCGGGTAAAGACCCTGCTGCAGATGGCGGTGGTGCTCACCTATGGCGCTTCGATGCCAGTCATCAAGGTTGGCCGCATGGCCGGGCAGTTCGCAAAGCCGCGGTCAAGTGAGACTGAAACCAGAGACGGTATCACGCTGCCTGCTTACCGTGGTGATATTGTCAACGGCTACGACTTTACTCCTGAGTCACGCGCTGCAGATCCGTCTCGTATGCTGCGCGGGTATCATGTTTCTGCCTCGACGCTGAACTTGATTCGCGCATTTACTCAGGGTGGATTTGCAGATCTACGTCAGGTGCATGCCTGGAACCAGGGTTTTATATCGAACACCGCAAATCAGCGTTATGAAACACTCGCTGCTGAGATCGATCGCGCCCTGAGGTTCATGGAGGCATGCGGGGTTGAGAGCGCTGCCCTCAACCAGACTGAATTTTATGTGAGCCACGAGGCACTGTTGCTCGATTATGAACGACCGCTTGCGCGTATCGATTCGCGTACAGGTGCGCCTTACGGTACCTCGGGGCACATGCTCTGGATCGGCGAGCGCACGCGTGAGATCGATGGTGCGCATGTTGAGCTTCTCTCAAAACTGAGAAACCCAATCGGAGTGAAACTTGGCCCGACCGCAACGGTCGACGATGCCATGCGGCTAGTAGAGAAGCTTGACCCAGAACGCGAGCCTGGCCGGCTCACCTTTATTACTCGCATGGGGGCCGAAAAGATTCGTGACGTGTTGCCCCCGCTGCTTGCAGGAGTGCGTGACGCGGGCGCGACACCGTTGTGGGTGACTGACCCGATGCATGGCAACGGCATTACGACCGCAAATGGCTACAAGACCCGTCGCTTCGACGATGTGATGAACGAACTGCTTGGTTTCTTCGAGGCTCACCGAGAAGTCGGCACCTTTCCGGGGGGCGTGCATATTGAGCTCACGGGTGATGACGTTACCGAGTGCTTGGGCGGTAGTGAGAACATCGAAGAGGCGACCCTCGCAACCCGTTATGAGTCACTCTGCGACCCAAGGCTCAACCACATGCAGTCACTCGAGCTTGCCTTTCTCGTGGCTGAAGAGCTCAAAAAGCGAGGGCAATAACCGCAGTCGCTGCGCTACAGCGAAGATCGATCTGTAGAACTCTTACAGGTCGATCTTCGATTTTGTTGCCTGGTTGGGCACCGCTCCTCGAGCACGAGGAGGCGTCTGGCTATCAGATGCTACTTCTCAGATGTAGCGGAATGAGATTACTGTGCCTTTGGGTACCATCTCGCCAGCTGCGGGCACGGTACGTTTGACTCCAAATAGATCGCCCGCTGGGGTGCCAATGTCCACCAATCCGGAATCTACCTCGAAACCTAGTTCGCGTAGCTTCGCTGCCGCTTGGTTTGCGCTAAGCCCTTCTGCTGCAATGTCTGGGACCTGGATGAGCTCTGGCCCGAGCGAGAGATTGAGGCTCACGGTAGACCCGACGCTGACGGTGCCCTCGGGAAGCGCCACCGAGATTACGCGACCCTTTTCGATCTCGTCATTGTGGGCCTCGGTGTTCGCCGAGGCGTCGACCACGAGGCCCGCGTCGGTAAGCGCCTGGGCCGCGTCTTCTGCGGTGAGACCAGACACATCTGGTACTGAGCCCGCTGAAACGATCAGATCGATCGTGCCCTGCTCTGGGTAGGTCGCCCCGATGCCCTCGCCCTGTTCATTCACCGCGAGGATCACGGCGCCCTTGGTGCCGCCGTCAAACTGCTCTTCGACGACCTCGCCAAAGACAAAGCTTGCTTTTTCGATCTCAATCTTTGCCTCATCGACAGTCAGGCCGATGAGTGCTGGTACGTCGAGCAACGCTGGACCTGTAGAGGTGCACAGTCGTACCGTGCTTCCCCTGTCCACGCGAGTTCCAGCAGCAGGTTCGGTGAGTGCCGCAAGACCGGCTGCTATCTCGAGGCTCGAGCACTCGAACGATTCAACAACTAGGGTTGAAGCTTCGAGCTGCTTCTGTGCAGCAGCGAGGTCGAGACCCGAGACGTCTGGGACAGGAATGGTTGACCCGGGGCCCTGACCGAACCACCAGCCGCCGCCAGCTGCCAACGCAACGAAGAGTGTAACCACTGCCGCGATCCAGCGCCCCCGTTTTGCGCGCCGCGAGCCGGCTTTGCGTGCGTGAGCCACGGCGGTGCCCTGGGCCGCCGCCGCTGGCTCAACGGGCACCGCAGCGTTGTCTGCGAGCAGCTGCTGGTCAGCGTCACTCAGCACCGCGGTTGAGGGAGTTATCGTGCCGAAACTCGTCGTTGCGGGTAGCACTGCGGTCGCAGCGAAGGTGTCACCCGCGCGCACCGCGCGCAGGTAGTCGAGTGCTTCACGCGCAGTATCAGGACGAGCGTCTGGGTCTCGGCCGGTTGTCCATTGCACGAGCCGATCGAACTCTTCTGGCACCTCGGGTGCGATAGCAGACGGGGCAGGCACATCAGAGTGTGCGTGCTGGTACGCGATCTGCATCGGCTGCTCACCCGTGTAGGGCTGGCGGCCGGTGAGCATCTCGTAGAGCAAGATGCCAAAGGCATACAGATCGCTGCGTGCGTCAGCAACTCCACGAGTCACAAGTTCAGGCGACAGATAAGCGATCGTGCCGAGCAGAGCCTGACCCGTCGTGGTGTTGGCGCTGACAGCGCGGGCGAGACCAAAGTCGCCGATCTTGATTCGCCCGTCGTCTGCGAGCAGCACGTTCTCTGGTTTGAGATCTCGGTGTACGATGCCGGATTCGTGGGCGGCCGAGAGGCCGGCAAGCAGCGCTTCGGCGATCTCGGCAACCTGTTCGGTGGTGAGTTGTCTCTGCTGCTTCAGCAAGTCGCGCAGGGTGATGCCGGGCAGGTACTCCATGATGAGGTAGGGCACGCCCTGAGCCTCACCTTGATCAAACACGTTGACAACATTGGGGTGGCCGAGGCCCGCAGCGCTGCGCGCCTCTTGTTCGAAACGACGGGTGAAATTCTCGTCGTCAGCCAGGTGCGCATGCATGATCTTGATCGCAACATTACGGCCGAGCCGCAAATCGTCACCAAGATAAACCATTGCCATGCCGCCCCTGGCAATCTTTGAGCGCACGACATATCGCTCATCGAGCGTTTGCCCGATGAGCGGATCGATAGGGGCGGAGCTCACGCGCTGATTCTATTCAGGTTGTCGAGGCCTCACGTGGCGGCGCGCCGCCCGATGCAGTTAGGCTGGGGGAGTGCCAGAACTTCTGCCCTCAGACACCGTATATTTGACCGTTCCAGAGCTTGTTGAACGCTGGAATATCACCCCAAGCCGTCTTCGGCGAATGATCGACGAGCGGTACCTTGCTGCGGTACGCATAGACGGTGTACTGCGCATTCCCGCTGAATTCGTGGCGGGCAATGAGCCGCTCAGGGCACTGCGAGGCACGCTGCTGGCGCTGCATGACGCCGGCTTCAACGACGACGAAGCCGTTGCTTGGCTGCTGAACGTGAATCATGAACTTGGTGAACGCCCGGTGGCGCTGCTACACGCCGGGCGCAAGAGCGCAGTGCGACGCGCGACACAGTCGCTCGCGTTCTAGCTCAGGCGATCCTTTTTGCTGCCTTGTGTGCCAGGGTGATGAGTCGCTCTCTCACCGTTGCATCGAGTGGCGCAAAGTCGAGAGCAGTTTCGGCTCGTTCTACGTTTCGTGCGATCATCTGCTCGACCTGAGCGACCGCGCTGCTGCTACGAATGGTGAGTTGCAGCATGCCCAGTTGCTCTGCATCAAGTGACGCATCGCCGAGTAGTTCGTCGAAAATGAGCCGCTGGGTAGCTGGGAGTGATTCGCGTGCAATTGTGACGAGCACTGTGCGCTTGCCCTCGAGTAGATCATCACCCGATGGCTTGCCGGTGAGCTCGGCGTCACCGAACA
>JAPXTT010000011.1:0-12148 GCA_033812395.1 Leucobacter sp.
CGTGACGGGTGTGCAGTACTTCAACCACGTTCGCGTTTTTTGCCGCAACAATCGATGCCGTGCGCACGAGTTGACCCGGCACATCTGGCAGCAGAATGCGCAATTTCAGGTAGCGCGATGATGCTGCGAGGCCATGACCAATCACTCGTTGCAAGAGAAGCGGGTCAATATTGCCGCCCGAGAGAATCGTTGCGATCGGCCCCTCGGAATCAATTTTGCCAGCGAGGATCGCGGCCACGCCCGCGGCCCCTGCCGGTTCGACAACCAGCTTCGTTCGTTCGAGCAGCATCACGATTGCCTTCGCAATATCGTCATCGGTGACAGTCACAATTTCGTCAACGTACTTCTGCACAAATTGAAAGGTGAGGTCGCCCGGTCTGGCGACTGCGATGCCGTCAGCAATGGTTGGCTTCGCCTGGATTGTGACCGGCGTGCCCGCGTCTAGCGAGGGCTGAAACGCGGCGGTGTTTGCCGACTGTACGCCGATGATGCGAATCTCACGCCCATCACGCTCAGACTGCAGCTTTGCCGCTGCAGCAACTCCAGAGATCAACCCCCCGCCGCCGATAGCAACAACCAGCGTCTCGATATCTGGGGCAACGTCGAGCATCTCGAGGGCTACGGTACCCTGCCCTTCTATCACTGCAAGATGGTCAAACGGTGCGATAAACACGGCTCCGGTGTCTTCAACAAACTGCCTCGCGGCAGCGAGTGTGCCCTCGAAGTTGTCGCCCTCAAGACGTACGTCAGCACCGTAGTTGCGAGTTGCCTGTAGTTTAGGCAACGCGACACCGAGCGGCATGAAGATGGTCGCTTTGATACCGAGTTCGCGTGCCGCATAGGCAACTCCCTGAGCGTGGTTACCTGCAGATGCCGCAACCACACCTCGCTCTCGCTCTTCAGCGCTCAGCCCGAGCAAACGGTTGTACGCACCACGCAGTTTGTAGGCGCCGGTGCGCTGCAGGTTCTCGCACTTCAAATACACTTTCGAGGCGCCACTCACCTCGGCGAGATAGCGTGAGGTTTCAAGCGGCGTTCGCCTGGTGACACGGTGTACAGTGTTGAGCGCGCGCTCGAAGTCATCAAGACTCAGGCTGTCAACGAGGCTCGAGTCGCCTGAGCCCGAATCACCTGATGCGGTTACCGTGGTCTGCGCGTTCATGCGCTCTCCCCTCCACGACGAAGTCGCGCGGTCGTGCGAGCCCTCGAACGGGCCTCGCGATGCACTTGATATTTCTTGTGATAGTCAGCAACCGGTGTCGCATCAGGATCCCATTTGCGAGAAACAAACGTATCAACCATCGCGCTTGCCGCCGCGGTCAGCGGTACTGCGAACAGAGCACCGGGGATGCCCGCGAGCAACGCGCCGGTCGAAACCGCGAGCACCACCCCGAGCGGGTGCACCTTGACCGCGTTGCCCATCACGAGTGGTTGCAGCACGTGACCCTCGATCTGATTTACGAGTATCACCACGCCCAGCATGATCAGCGCGTTCACCGGCCCGTTGTAGACGAGCGCAATGAAGACCGCTACCGCCCCCGTGCTAATTGCACCGAGAAAGGGAATGAATGACCCGAGAAACACGAGAATCGCAATCGGAATGGGCAGCGGTACCCCAAGAATGACCGCGCCGAGACCGATGCCTACCGCATCCATAAACGCCACAAGCACTTGCACCCGCACGTACTGACCAACCGCAATCCAGCCGGCCTTGCCCGCGGTGTCTGTCGCTGAGTGCGCGCGGCTCGGCAGAAAACCAAGCACCCAGTACCAAATTCGCTTCCCGTCAATGAGCAAGAAGATCAGTGAAAACAGTGTGAGCAGAGCACCTGCTACAACCTGACCTGCAGTTGTCGTTACGCTGAGAGCGCCGCTCCAGATTTGCCCCTGATGATCGTTGACAGTCTTCATCAGCTGCTCCATAAACGAGTTCACCTGCTCGGCGCTCAGCCCGAAAGGAGCAGATTCGATCCAGCTGAGAATGTCTTGCCACGTCTGTGCTGCTTTTCGCGCCACATCACCGAATCCGGCCCTCAGCTGGCTTACAATCAGCCAGACAAGACCTGTCACCGCGACAAGAAACGTCACCATCGCAGTTGCCACCCCGAGTGCTCGGGGCAGGCCCCGACGCTCGAAGAAGTGAACGATCGGGTGCAGCAGTGCAGAGATGAGCATCGCGATTATCACGGGAATCACGATGATCGCGACTTTCGTAATCAACCAAACGAGTGCCGCCACAGCTATTCCGATAAGAATGAGACGCCAAGACCAGGCCGCGGCCACACGAACGCCTAGGGGCAACTCCATTGCGGCATTCGAGACAGGCCCTTGCTCCCGATCATCGGGTACGCTGCCAACACGCTCAGCCTTCGAAGTTTGCTCTTCCACGGGTTTATCTTAGTGTTTCGAACGATACCATCGGTGAATGCAGACCCTCTCGCAACCCGAAGCACGCCGCATTGCTCTTGCCGCCCAGGGGTTCAGCGGCTCGGCACGCATGAGGCAGCGCAGGCCCTTCGATCCAGCGCTTGAAAGCATGCATGTGCTGCAAATTGACTCGGTAAATGTCTTCGCCCGCTCGCACTACATGCCTGTGTTCTCTAGGCACGGCGGTTACCAACAAGACCATTTTGATCGTCACCTGTGGTCAAGCGGCGAGTTCACCGAGTACTGGGCGCATGAGGCTGCATTTATTCGCACCCAGGATCGGCCACTCTTTGGCTGGCGCATGAATGACTACCGGCATCGCTACGCCTCACGTATCGAAGAGCTCGCACCCGCGATGGCCCGTGTGCGGCAACAGCTCGCCGACGGCGGGCCGCAGTTTGTGCGTGACCTCGAGACGGGTCCTCGTGAGAAACGCGGGCCGTGGTGGGATTGGAGCGACACGAAGCGTGCTGTAGAGATGCTGTTTGCCGTGGGCGAAGTAGTGACGACTGGGCGCGAGCGCTTTGAGCGACGCTACGCGCTGGCCGCAGACGGGCTGCCCTCTTCGGCGTTGGTTACTGTGCCCCGCGAAGAGGCGCAGCGGGCACTGATCGCGCAAGCAGCTCGCTCGCTCGGGGTGGGCACGCTTGCCGATCTCGCCGACTATCACCGCCTGAAGTCGGGGCCGGCACAGGTCGCGGTGCGTGCGCTTGAAGAGTCGGGTGAGCTCGTGCCCGTGCGTGTTGACGGGTGGGTCGCAGCGCATGGAACGCCGCTCGCCGCGTGGATGCATCGCGACGCCCGGCTACCGGCACGACTCGCACCAGACGCGCTGCTCACCCCATTTGACCCGGTGGTGTGGTTTCGGCCGCGCGCCGAGCGAATGTTCGATTTTCACTACCGCATCGAGATTTACACGCCCAAAGAGAAGCGGCAGTTCGGCTACTACTGCCTGCCGCTGATGGTGGGCGGTAAGCTCGCTGGCCGCATCGACCTGAAAGCTGATCGGGCAAATCGCGAGCTGCTCGTGCAGGCCGCGTGGCAAGAGCATGGTGCGCCGGCGCGTACAGCTGCGGTTGCTCAATCATTGCTGGCACGTGCTGCCGCATGGCAAGGGCTCGAGCGGGCTACCTGCACCGGCGTTGGCAATCTGCAGTTGCCCTCGCGCTTCGAGGTCTAGGGGCTGCCAGCCTCGCTGATCGCAATGTAGACCTCGCCGCCCGTAAAACCGGACGGCGCACGCAACAGCGGATGGAACCACCCAATTCGTCCGCTGTTACGTGCGCGATCCGCTGTTTCAAACAGGCCGGGCCAAAAATTACGCGCGAAACGCCAGCAGGTTCCAGCAACCTGGTTATTGGTATTTCCAATAACCAGGAAGTTGAGGTGGCTACCTCAGTTTGCTGAGCAGCCCTCGCACAATCTGATCTTTCGTCGAGTTGAACGGCGGCATGATTGTCGGCGCGAGAGTGTCTGGTTGCAGTGGTTTATTCAGCACCGCCTTCTGATGACTAAACACCTCGAGCGAGCGCAGCCCGTGGTACGCGCCCTGCCCGCTCTCACCGACACCGCCGAAGGGCAGCTCGGGCACCGTGAGGTGCAGCACAGGGGCACCGAAGTTCAGTGCGCCCGAACTCGTCTCTGACTCCCAGCGCCGACGCGTAGTGTGGTCGTCGCTGAACACATAGGCTGCGAGCGGCTTGTCTCGCGAGTTTACGAAGCTGAGCGCGTCATCGAGATCGTTCACCTCAACGAGCGGCAGAATTGGCCCGAAAATCTCGTCAAGCATCACCGAGGACTCCCTCGACACCCCAACGAGAACGGTCGGCTCGATGAAGCGGGTTGCTGCGTCGTGGCTGCCGCCAAAAACAGTCTCACCATCATTGAGGTAGCCAATCAGACGCTCAAACTGCGCGTCGCTAATGATGCGGCCGTAGTCGGGGTTTCGCTGCACCGCGCTACCGTAAAGATCGTGAATCGCATCAGCGAGCTTCGGCGCAAGCCTCGCAAGCACCTCTCGTTTACCAAGCACGTAGTCTGGTGCGACACAGGTCTGGCCCGCGTTCATGAATTTGCCCCAGGCGATGCGCTTTGCCGCTTCACCAAGGTTCACTGTCTCGTCTACATACACCGGCGACTTACCACCGAGCTCGAGCGTGACGGGGGTGAGGTGCTCTGCTGCCGCGCGAGCAACAATTCGCCCCACACGGCCGTTGCCCGTGTAAAAGATGTGATCGAAGCGCTCGGCAAGCAATTCAGTGGTCTCTTCGACCCCACCTTCGATGACAGCGATTGCACGTCGGTCGAGGTATTCGGGCACGAGCATCGCGAGGGTAGCGCTCGTTGCCGGTGCGATCTCGCTGGGCTTCACCACTGCGGCGTTGCCTGCAGCAATCGCACCGATCAGCGGCGAGAGTGCGAGCATCAGTGGGTAGTTCCACGGTGCAATGATGAGCACCACACCGAGGGGTTCGAGGATCACCTTTGCAGACGCGGGCTGCACCACGAGAGGTGCGGCAACTCTGCGGGGGCGCATCCACTTCGAAAGGTGTGAGAGCGTGTGTTCGATCTCACTCAGTAAGAAGCCGATCTCGGTAATCTGCGACTCAATAGGCGCTTTGCCAAGGTCAGCTTGCAGGGCTGCCTCGAAGTCTGCTTCACGTTCGGTGAGCATGTCGCGCATGCGCTCAAGCTGGCTTCGGCGCCATTGCTCTGAACGAGTGAAGCCCTGGCCAAAGCTGAAGCGTAGACCTGCTACTGAGGTGCTGATCGTCGATTCACTCATGCGCTCTAGGCTACTGTGTGTTAGCCGTGCAAGGCTGGCACTATCAGGTAAATACCAATGAGCACGCAGACGATGCTGAGACCGAAGCATATGTAAGCCGCAACCGTTGCCCAGCGTGGACGACCGAGATCGTCAACGTCATCGTCTTCGTCGTCGCGTGAGGGGCCGTCGGGCTCAAAGCTACCGTCAGCACGACGCATCTTCGGCGGTGGCGTCGCGAGAAAGCGAATGCCCAGCGAATAGAGTGCCACCACAGTCACGGCTGCAACAAGCGCAGTCACGAAGACAATCAGAAACGCCATCCAGTCAATCATTATGCGTCTCCGTTGGTCTGTTGACGCTGTTGTTTCTTAGCCAGCTTGGCTGCCTTGCGTGCAGCACGCTCGGCTGCCTCACGCTCTTCAGCAGCCCGCCGCTCAGCCTCTCTTGCAGCTTTGTCGGCGCGTACAGCGCTCTGCGCAACCGAGGTGAGGGGCGGCACGGTGCCTGTCTTCGTCGGCACCTTTCGTACTTTGCCACCGCCAATACGAACTGCATAGCCTGACTCTGCAACATCTGGCACCGCCACGACGTTTGAGTGGTCCACCTTGTTTCGGCGTGAACGCCAGAAAATGAAGAGAATGAAACCGAAGCCAATCACGGTGTCGATAATCACGCCCACCATGCCGAGGTGAGCAATAGCCGCGGCAATCGCCCCCACCACGCCTGCGGCAGGCAGCGTGAACAGCCAGCCAAGCCCAATGCGACCAGCGGTGCGCCAGCGTACGCTTGATCCTTTTCTACCAAGTCCCGAGCCAATCACCGACCCCGAAGCGACCTGCGTGGTTGAAAGCGCAAAGCCCAGATGGCTTGACGCAAGAATAGTCGCCGCGGTTGAAGTCTCTGCGGCAAAACCCTGTGCTGGCTTTACCTGCGTAAGGCCAGCCCCGAGTGTGCGAATAATGCGCCAACCACCCGAATACGTACCGATTGCGATGGCAAGCGCACATGCAACCACAACCCAGAGGTGCGGGCCGGTGCCCGGATCTTGCATGTTCGCAGCGACCAGTGTGAGCGTAATGACGCCCATGGTCTTCTGCGCATCGTTTGTACCGTGCGCGAGTGCGATAAGCGAAGACGACGCTATCTGCGCATAGCGAAAACGCCCGCGACCATCTTTCTTGCCATCGTGACGTCGAGTGATGGCATAAGCAATTTTCGTTGCGGTAAACGCAATGAGACCCGCGGTCAGCGGAGCTGCAAGCGCGGGAATGATGATCTTCGAAAGAAAGACGCCACCGTTGATTGCTTGGACACCCGCACCGACGATCGCCGCACCGATAAGGCCACCGAACAGCGCGTGTGACGAGCTTGAGGGTAGGCCGTAGAGCCAGGTGAGCAGATTCCAGACGATTGCGCCAATGAGGCCCGCGAAGATCATCTCTGGGGTGATGAGCACCCCTCCGTCGCCCTCGTTAATGAGGCCACCTGAAATGGTCTTTGCGACTTCAGTAGAGAGAAAAGCGCCGATGAGGTTCAAGATCGCAGCGAGCAACACCGCTGTTTTCGGCTTGAGTGCGCCCGTGGCGATGGGAGTGGCCATCGCGTTCGCGGTGTCGTGAAACCCGTTTGTAAAGTCGAAGAAGAGCGCCAGCACGATGACCAGCAACACGATGAGGGTGAGTTCCACCGGCGTCTTTCGTTTGGGGTGTGCGTCGGCGCTCGCAAGCCCAGCGCAACCCGACGTTCACCCCAGATTTACCTGCGTTTGCGTGCGATTCATTTTCGCAAGTGTGAACGCTCTGGTCAAGTTGATAGCAATCATTCTTCTCACTGTTTTGCCCAGTAAGATTTCTTGCAAAGCCACAACAAGCGAGGAGCAGCCCATGAGCGTCGCCGCTAGCGATTTCGTACCGGTATCTGGCACCATCACCATGTTCTCCACTGAGTGGTGTGGCTACTGCAAGCGACTCAAGAAAATGCTCGACAGCGAGGGTATCGGGTACACCGAAATCGATATTGAGCACACCCCCGGCACGCCAGAGCTGGTCGAGGCAGTGAACGGCGGCAACCGCACTGTTCCGACCGTCATTTATCCTGACGCAACAACCGCAACGAACCCGTCGCTGCTCGATGTGAAACAGAAGTTGGGTTTGTAGTTCGTTTTCAGGGGCGAGGGTCACCCAAAGTTGAGCCTTGCCTCGGCGTAGCGGTACTCTGGCACCGTTTTCAGCTTGCCAACCGCGTCTTCGAGCGGTACGAGCTGAATGGCATCACCGTCTAACCCCGCCATGGTGCCCCATTCACCGCGCAGAATTGCATCAGCCCCGGCGATGCCGGTGCGCGTCGCGAGCACCCGGTCAAATGCGGTGGGCGATCCCCCTCGCTGTACGTGACCGAGCACGGTCGCTCTTGCTTCGATGCCGGTGCGCTCTTCAATAAGCGGGGCGAGCACTTCGGCGATGCCGCCGAGGCGAGGCCTGCCAAAACCGTCGAGCCCCTCGCGAGTCACCGCACGATCGTCGCCCGAAAGCTTAAAACCCTCGGCGACAACGATGAGCGATGAACGGTCGCGGTCGCGAACGCTGGTCACCCAGTTGCACACCTGCTCGATGCTCTCTGGGAACTCCGGGATCAGCATTGCCTGGGCACCACCTGCCATGCCTGCGTGCAGCGCAATCCAGCCAACATCGCGCCCCATAACCTCGAGCACCATGCAGCGGCGGTGCGAGTCGCCCGTGGTTCTCAGCCTGTCGATGGCCTCGGCCGCGATCGAGACGGCTGTATCAAAACCGAAAGTATAGTCGGTACCCGCGAGATCGTTGTCGATGGTCTTCGGCAACCCAACCACGTTTACACCGTACGCCGAGAGAATGCTGGCGACGGTCTGCGTACCATTGCCACCGATCAGCACGAAACCGTCAAGGCCGTACGACGCCATGCGCTCTTTGAAATCGGTCAGATCAAGCGCCTCGCCACGCTTACCCGCGAACGGTGGCACACGGCTCGTGCCGAGAATGACACCGCCGAGGGGTGAAATGCCCTGCACAGCTGGCCTGTCGAGTGGCACAAAGTCGCCCTCATGAAAACCGCGCCAGCCATCAATGAACCCAATCATTTCAAACCCGTGCACGTCAACTCCGCGCAACACGGTGCCGCGTATTGCGGCGTTCATGCCTGGGCTGTCGCCGCCTGAACAGAGCACACCGATTCGCATGTGTTCAATGCTATCGAGCGCCCCTTTGCACACACGCTGGCAGTACTGCCAATGACCAAAAGAATTCGGCCACCAGGTCGGAGTGCTAGCTCTCGAGGGCGTGCTTCAGCACCGACATCAGGGTCAGCATCTGCACCGAGTCTTCATCTTCTCGAGGGGCCGCAGCACCATCGAGTGCACGAGCGGCAAGCCCAGCCTTCGAGTCGATAAGCTCGGCAATTCTTGCGTCAATCGTCTGTGCAGCCACAATGCGCCAAGCGGTAACCGGCTCTTCCTGGCCGATGCGGTGCACGCGGTCGATGGCCTGCGTCTGCTCGGCGTCTGTCCAGCTCAACTCAGCAAGCACCACGTTCGAAGCTGCCTGCAGATTCACGCCAACACCGGCTGCGGTGAGAGAGCACACTGCAACCGAAACAGCCGGATCGTTGTTGAAGGCGTCGATCTGTTCTTGCCTGAACGTCGCGGTCTGGTCACCCCGAATCGAGACGGTTCCGAGCCCGCGCTCTGCGAATGCGGCCTCAGCCTTATCCATGACGTCAATATGCTTCGCAAAGAATACGACCTTGCCTACCGATCGAGCGAGTTGCGCAGCGTAGTCTGCCGCAAGTGCCGCCTTTGCCTGGCCAATCTGACGCACCATAGTAAACACGTTGATGCCCGTCGAAGATGCGTTTGACTCTTCGAGCTCTTGAGCGCACACCATTCGAATGATTGCCTCGTCGCTGAGCTCGCGGCCAAGCTTGCCCGACTTGATGAGCTGAAAACGAATGATGAGACGGTCTGTGAGCTGCTTCTCGGCCTCTCGAATGCCCCGCCCCAGGTCGTCATCGAGCTCAACAGGCAGATCTACGACTCGCTTCGATGGCAGGTCTGCGGCGACATCGATCTTGCGCCTACGCACAATGCCCATCTCAATCACGCTCGCTCGAGCAGCAGGGTAGAACTGCGAATCCGCGGGCGTAAAGCCGTTCGACTCGAGTGCGGCCAGCAGCTCAGAGCCCGGCTTCTCTGCATCAGTCCAGCCGAGAAAACGCCAGATTGCCTTAAAGTCATCGATGTCGTTAATGAGCGGTGTGCCGGTGAGCGCGAGCAGCAGCGGGCGACCACCCGGTGTGCGCTCTCGAATCCGGTCAGAGATCGCCAGTACATTGCGCGAACGCTGCGACTGCACGTTCTTGATCATGTGGGCCTCGTCAACGACCATTCCTTTGAACCCAAAGCGCGATATCCAGCTCAGATGCCTGTCGAGAATGTCGTAGTTCACGACAAACACATCGGCGAACGCGTCAATGTCATCGCCGTCGCCGTGAATCACCGTGACGCGACGCTGCGGCGTCCACCTTTGCACCTCGCGCGCCCAGTTCATCTTCACCACGTTTGGCACCACCACGAGCAACGGGTATGCGTTTGCCACTGAGGCCGCGATTACCGACTGCGCGGTTTTGCCAAGGCCAGGCTCGTCTGCGAGCAAGAAACTGCGGTGTCCGTCACGAACACTCTCGAGAAAACGCGCCTGGTGGGGCATGAGTTCAAGCCCGCGCGGTGCCAGACGATCAAGCGCCGGAGCCTCAGGCAGCTGCATGCAGGCGCTCCCGCCCCCGCCCTGCTCGAATGCCTTTAGCAGGGGGCCGAGCAGCTCCCAGTTCGCGAGGCGAACCACGGGGGTCGGTTTTACCCGCTGCGTGAGGTCTGGGGCAAGAAACGGGTTCGAGAGCATGCGACCCTCGATGCCCGCGGGCTCGACCTGACGTTCGGCAAGCTCCGGCGGCACGTAGCCGGCCTTCTTCTCTGGCTCTATCTCGACCTCTGGCAGCTCAATACCTGCCTGGGCAAGCATCTTGCGCTTGAGCGCACGTGTTCCCTCGTTGATCGGCGCGGTGGGCTCGAGCAGGGTGATCAGCGAGGTGTCGCGTGCAGCAGATTTTGCGAGGATCGCAGCCACGCCATCGAGGCGTTTCAGTGTTTCGGCACGCTCGCCGTCGCTCAGGGTTTCGTCTGTCTTGACGCGAGCACGCTCTTCACGCATGAGCAGAGCGATCACATGAAATTTCGTACGACCTGACGGGCTCGCTTTGCCGCGGTGCGCAGATGCCTCAACTTCGCGCACGGCGCGGGCCAGCAGCGGAATAATGCCCTCATTGTGGGTGTGGCGACGACGGTTCTTCGAACGGGTCGTGCGGGTGGCAGTCATGCTTGCCATGGGTCTCCTGAATGGCGTGGCGCAAGCTCGTGAATCGAGTCGCGAGGCCAGTTGCGCGTTCGCAGCCCTGCCTGAAGCGTGAGTGTCACGACGGCTCGGGCGTATCGCACTGATGCGGCCTATCGCTATGTTATCGCACGAAACTATGCTTCAGCGCCGAGCAGAATGATGGCAGCCTCTCGAACGTCTTCGTGCATGCGCACAAGCAAGGGTTCAACGCCGTTGAATGCCACCATGCCACGCAATCGTTCAACAAACCTCAGCTCGAGTTTCTTGCCGTAAAGATCGCCCGCATAGTCAAGCAGAAACGCCTCAACCCTCGGCTCACCATCGGGCTCAAACGTCACATTCGCCCCAACCGAGATTGCAGCCTTATGCGGCACAGGGTCACCCTCGACGAGTGCCCAACCTGCATATACACCGTCTGCCGGCCTAAGCCCCTGCACCTCACCGCCAAGGTTTGCCGTCGGAAACCCAATCTCACGGCCTCTGGCATCACCGTGCACGACCTCTCCGCTTAGTGACACCCATCGGTTCATCATGCGCGATGCCGTGGCGACGTCACCCTGCAAAATCGACTGACGCACACGCGACGAAGAGATCTTGCCGAGCGCCGGATCTTCGACATCTACGGTGATGTCGACGGTGAAGCCGAGCCGCTCCCCCATCACGACCAGCAGCGCGGGGTCACCCCTACCACCGTGCCCGAAGCGAAAGTCTGCACCAACACAAAAATGTTTGACGTGCAGCTGCCCCACCAACACGCGCTCGACGAACTCCTCTGCGGCGACTTCTGCAAGTGCCGAGTCGAAAGGCACCATCACACAGGTTTCGACGCCTGCTGCCTCGAGTGCGGCAAGTCGTTGGTCACAGCTCATAATTGGCGCGGGGCATGACTCAGGGCGCAACAGGCTGAGCGGATTATTAGCGAAGGTGAACGCAAGCGGCTCAACCCCCCGTGCGTCTGCGATTTCGGCCACACGATCAAGCAGTGCCCGATGCCCGAGGTGCACACCGTCGAATTTTCCGATGGCGATCGCGGTGCCTGCAGCAAAGGCGTCACCCGGAATCTCTGAGAGCGAATGAAACACCCGCATCAGTACAGGCTCTCATCCGCGTCGAGTGATCCTCGTACCGCTTCACTGCTTTGACTCTCGGCGTACGCGGCATCGCGACGCAACCACACCATGCCCAGCACCGGGAGCACCAGAGGAATAAAAAGGTAACCGCTACCGAAGTACGACCACACCGAGTCGTGAGCAAACCACGTAGGCAGCACCAGGCTGAGCGTACCGACAAGCAGCACACCCGCGAGTTCGAAGCCGAGCGCCCACCAGGCTATCTTTCGCCACAGCGCACCGCTGCCTCTTTTCAGCAGTGCGACAGTCGCCACCACGTACACAAGACCGCTCGCCAGCGAGAGGCTGTAAGCCAGCGGCGCCTCGTCAAACTTTGAAATGAGCTGATAAACCGCACGAAGCGTGGCCGCGAGCGCAAGAATCAGATATACCGTAATCAGCACACGCCCGAGACCAGCTGT